>JAWVZD010000175.1:0-5359 GCA_033722395.1 Thermoanaerobaculia bacterium
GAGGGCACCGGGGTGTCCGGCGCCGTCACGCGGCGCACCGGGGCATCGAGATGGTAGAAGACCCGCTCGTTGAGCAGCGCCGCGATCTCACCGCCCATCCCGCCCCGGCGGGTGTCTTCGTGCAGCACCAGCACGCGATGGGTCTTCTCCACCGAAGCGGTGAGCGTGGTCTCGTCGAGCGGCACCAGCGAGCGCAGGTCGATCACCTCGACGTCGATCCCCTCCTCCTCCAGCCGGTCTGCCGCCTCCAGGGCGGTCCAGACCATGGCACCGTAGGTGACCAAGGTCAGATCGTCCCCTCGACGGCGGATCGCCGCCCGGCCGAGCGGCACCTCGTGCTCGCTCCCCAGCGGTACCTCTTCCCTCAAGTCGTTGCGGAAGAAGCCGTAGAGGCCCTTCGCCTCGAGGAAGATGACCGGGTTGTCGTCCCGGATCGCTGCCAGCATGAGACCCTTGGCATCGCTCGGCGTGGCCGGCGCTACGACCTTCCAACCCGGGGTGCGCACGAACCACATCTCGGGACACTGGCTGTGGTACGGACCGCCGCCGAGCAGCCGGTTCATCGTGCCCGTGGCACCACCGTACGGCAGCCGCACCACCATCGGCACCGGTCGCCGCCACCGCCAGTAGAGCTTGGCGGCGTTGTTGACCAGCGCATTGAAGCCGGTGGCCAGAAAATCGGCGAACTGCATCTCGGCGACGGGCCGTGCGCCGGCCAGCGCGGCACCGACCGCGCAGCCGACGATCGCCGACTCGGCCAGCGGTGTATTGAGGCAGCGCTCCTCGCCGAAGCGCTTCGCCAGCCCCCGCGTCACCCCGAAGGCGCCACCGTAGCGCCCGCCGACGTCCTCGCCCAGAACGAAGACGCCGTCGTCCTCCTCCATCATCTCGGTCAGCGCCTGGCGCACCGCCTCGTCGTAGGACATCGCCTTGGTGGGGGGATCCGGAGCGCCGTGGGGTACGGGAAGGCGTCGCGGCGCGTAGACCTCCCGCCGATAGTCGACCGGATCGGGCCAGTCGGCGGCTCTCGCCGCTTCGAGCGCCGTGTCGATCTCCTCGTCGATCGTGGCGGTCATCTCGTCGAGGTCGCTCTCGGAGACGACCTCTTCGGCGAGCAGCCGGTCGCGATAGAGATCGATCGGGTCGTGCGCCTCCCAGACGGCACGCTCCTCCTCCAACTCGTAGCCCGGCACCTTGATCTCCGGGTTGCCGTGGAAGCGATCGTCGTCGTGGTGGGCGTGGCCCGGACGGCGGTAGGTCACCAGCTCGAGCAGGGCCGGCCCGGCGCCGGTGCGGGCCCGATCGGCGGCCCAGGCGACGGCGGCGGCGATCTCCTCCGGATCGGTGCCGAACAGCGTCACGCCCGGGATCCCGTAACCCGCGGCTCGCAGAGCGAAGCGGTCGGCGGCAGTCTGCTCGCTGACGTGCGTTCCCAGAGCCCAGTGGTTGTTCTCGATCACGAAAACCATCCCGAGGCGCTCGACAGCGGCGAAGTTGATCGCCTCGTGCCACTCCCCGAGGCTGGCACCGCCATCGCCGATGAAGCTGACCGAGACCCGGTCCTCACCGCGCAGCTTGTGGGCGTAGGAGAGCCCGATCGCCGTCTGGGTGCCGATGGTCAGCGGCGCCGCCGGCACCAGCACGCCGGACTCGAAGTCGCCGACGTGCAGGTCTCGCCCCCCCACCGGTGTGCCGACCTTGCCGTACTGCACCAGCAGCACGTGGAGCGGATCCGGCTTGAACATCAGCAGAGCTCCGAGATCGCGGATCAGCGGGCTGATGTAGTCGCCGGCGTACTCTCGGCCGGGGGGATACTCGGGCGGTCGACGGAGCCGCAAGGCCGCACCGACGATCGCCTCCTGGCCGAGCGAGCGGAAGCCCTTTTGCGGCGAAGGGTAGTCCCGCCAGCGGATCTCCCGCCGGTCGAACGCCTGCTTGAGGACGGTATCGAGCCGCCGCGTCAGGATCATGGTGCGGAGCAGCGTGCGCTTCTCGTCCGGCCGGATCGAGGCGGCGATCTCCCGCCGACGGAAGAAGCCTCGCACGACGATCTCGAGCCGCTGACAGGCCGAGGTGACAGCCTCCTCCACGGAGGTCCCGGGGAAGATCTCTGCCGCCGGCTCGCCGAGGCTCTCGGCAGGGGCTCGGATCGCCTCCAGCAAGCGGCCTTCGAGCTCTTCGGGAGAGGCGCCGTCATCGACCCGCTCGAGCAGATGAGGCGCCTCGAGGCGGAGTAGATCGCGCAATCCGGAGACCAGGCTGGCGGCCGTGCCGACTCGGGTCGCCGGACGCCTGTCGGGAGGGCTCGGCATCGGGCGGCGATAGTATACCGGCGCTCCGCCCGTCCCCGGGCCCCCGTCTCGGGGCCCGCAGAGCCGCTCGATCGGGGCCTTCGGAACCTCGCACGAGCCGAGGCGTTATGAACTGCGGAGGCGAGGTGAGTGAAGCCGAACCAGGGAACCCACAGGCCGACCTCGGCGATCGGTCCGCAAGGGCGTCTACGAGCTCCGACGAGGAGCTCAGCGACGCCCGGCTCATCGCCCGAGTGCAAGGTGGGGATACCGTCGCCTTCGGCCACCTGGTCGATCGCCACAAGGACGCGATGGTCAACTACCTGACCAAGCTGACCGGCTCGCGGGAGGAGGCCGAGGACTACGCCCAGGAGGCCTTCCTCCGGCTCTACGAGCGTGCCGCGAGCTACCGCGAGCGGGGCTATTTCAAGGCCTACCTCTACCGCATCGCCACCAATCTGGTGCGCAGCGCCGAGCGCCGTCGCAAGCGCTGGCGCGTCGTCCACTCGCTGATCTCGACGAACGGACATCACGCCGAGCCGCGGCAGCAGCAGCGCGTGCTGCGCGGCGAGATCGGCGGGCACCTGCGGCAGGCCGTCGCCGATCTGCCGCTGCACTACCGACTGCCGCTGGTGCTCTACGAGGTCGACGAGTGGCCGTATCGTCGCATCGCCGAGTTCCTCGGCTGCCGCGAAGGAACCGTCAAGTCCCGCATCCATCGCGGCCGCAACATGATCCGAGAGCGTCTGGAGCCCTATGTCAACGGAGGTACCCCATGAGCCGCGACGACTTCGAGCATCGGCTGCGTGACGCCCTGCGCACCGACGTCCAACCGGCCTCACCCGGCTTCACCCGACGGGTGATGGCGGGTCTGGAGAAGCGGCCGCGCCGACACCTCGTCGCCTCCCGCCCCGCCATGGTGGCGGCCGCGCTCACCCTGGCGGTGGTCGCCGGACTGGCGGCCTGGCGGGGTGTCGACACCGCATCCGCACCCGAGGCCGGAGGGATCGCGCAGCAAGAGCTGCTCGACGAGTACCGGCGGCTCGAGGCCGAGCTCGACGAGGTCCGTCGGCTGGCCGACGACGCCGATCCGGTGCTCTATCTGGGTGGCACCGAGAGCTTCGACCTACTCTACGACCTGGAGAGCTATCAACCGAGCCCGAGCGGTGACGTCCGACCGGCGGCGATGCGTGATCGCGGTTGAGTCCGCCGCCCGCACCCGCCGAGTAGAACACGACGGCCGATCAAGGAGAGACCGACATGAAACCTCGAATCCAACCGACCCACGCCGCCTGTTTCGCCGTCGCCGCGCTTCTCGCGAGCCAGCCGACACTGGCCCAGCCGACACCGGCACACAAGGTAAGGACCGACGAGCATCGCGTGATCGTCGACGTCGACTCGGACACCACCCCCAGGGTCTGGCGGATCGGCAACCGAGGCGGCTACCTGGGGGTCGAGCTGGTCGAGCTCACCCCCGAGCTCCGGCGGCACTTCGGCGCCTCGGGCGAGGCCGGCGTGATGATCGGCTCGGTCGCCCCGGAGAGCCCAGCGGCAGCCGCCGGCCTCACCGTCGGCGACATCGTCCTCTCGATCGACGGCGTCGCGGCGGAGAGCCGGCAGACGGTGGCGCGCGCCATCGCCCAGGCCTCGGCCGAGGAGACGGTCTCGATCGAGGTGCTGCGCGAGGGATCCCGGCGCACTCTCCGGGCGACGCTCGAAGAACGAGAGCGGCCGCAACTCGTGCTCAGCCACAGCGGCGACAGCTACGCCTTCCACTGGCGCTCCGACGACACCGTCCTGCCGGAACCGCTGCCGGCACCCGGACGGCCCCTCGTGGGCACCCTTCCACCGATCGAGTCCGAACAGATCGAGGAGATCATGGGGAAGCTCCACGAGCGACTGGACAGCCCCGAGTTCCGCGCCCGGATGCTCGAGGTGCGCAGCAAGAACCAAGAGCTCGAGGAGCGCATCCGTCAACTCGAGGCTCGCCTCAAGGAGCTTTCGGAGAAGCTCGAAGAGCTCCAGAACTGACCCTCAGAGGTGCTCCTCGAGCGCCCGACGGTACTCCTCCGGACGATCGAGATCCTCGATCGCCCCCGGATCGCTGACCGGTACCACGGTGGGCTCGTACAGCTCGAGCAGAGCCTTCAGACCGACGGACGGATCGAGCTCCGGGATCGCCGCGATCGCCTCGCCGGCGACACCCAGCGGGTGCCCGCGGCGGCTGTCGACCACCGGCACTGCGACATCCGCACCCCGCGCAAGAGCCTCGACCACCGCTCGCACGGTGGCGGCGCCGAGCGCTGGCTGATCACCAGGGCTCACCAGCAAGCGGTGGCGCTTCGCCAGCTGCGCCGCGCCGCCGAGCGCTTCGAGGCCCTCCCGGATCGACGACAGCATGCCGCGCTCCGGCCGCCGATTGAGCGCCACCCGCACCCGCGCACCGGCGGCCCAGCGCCGCAGCGCACGGTTGTCCGGCCGCACCACCAGGACGATCTCGCCGGCTCCACCGCGCTCGAGCGCGTCGACCACCGCACCGACCACCACGGTTTCGCCCCATGGCAGGAGCAGCTTGTCTCGGCCCATCCGCTTCGAACGGCCGGCCGCCGGCACCACGGCGACGACGCCGGCCGAGCTCACGAGTCGGTGGCCTCGTCGGCCTCGGTCGAGCCCTCTTCGCTCGAGTCGAGTCGATCGATCAGAGTCGAGGCGACCTCGGCGCCGAGCAGGACGGAGAAGGCGCTCGAGTGCAGCCAGACCATCAGCACGATGATGCCGGTGACGACGCCGTACAGACTCGTGAAGCGATCGAAATTGGCCAGGTAGAGGCGAAAACCCACCGTCACGAGAGCCCACAGCCCGGTGCCCAGGACGGCGCCGGCCGCGAGCAACAGGCGGGGTGGCTCGTCGGTGTGCTTGGGCAGGGTCACGTAGGCGCGCCACACCAGCCAGGTCAGGAGGGCGAAGCCGAGCGGCCAGTGGAGACGCGGCCAGATCCAGCCGAGGCCGAGCCGCTCCAGCACCGCCGGTCCCATGAAGACCCACGGTACGGCCAGCAGGAACGTGCC
>JAWVZD010000176.1:0-5352 GCA_033722395.1 Thermoanaerobaculia bacterium
AACGGCATCGGCTCGGTGGCCGGCGTCGAACGCGCTCGACGGGCCGGCATGCGGGTGGACATCACCGATCATCATCTGCCCGGTCCCGAGCTGCCCGAGGCGGAAGCGGTGGTCGATCCGAACCAGCCGGCCGACCGTTCCGGCCTGGTCCACCTGGCCGGCGTCGGGGTGGTGTTCCTGCTGATGGTCGGGCTGCGGGCGGCGCTGCGCGAGGCGGGTCGCTTCCGTGCTCGCGGGCGCGAGGAGCCCAACCTGGCCGACCTTCTCGACCTGGTCGCCCTCGGCACCGTGGCCGACGTGGTGCCGCTCGACCACGCCAACCGTCTGCTGGTTCACCAGGGGCTCAGGCGGATCCGCTCCGGCCGATGTCAGCCCGGCATCGCGGCTCTCGCCGAGATCGGCGGGCGGCGCCTCGATCGGCTCGGCGAGGACGACCTCGGTTACATCGTCGGGCCGCGGCTCAACGCTGCGGGCCGATTGGACGACATGGGGCTGGGGATCTCCTGTCTCGTGGCCGACGATCCGTCGGCAGCGCGAGGTGCCGCCCAGCGGCTCGACGAGCTCAACCGGGAGCGCCGCTCGATCGAGCGACGGATGGAGGAGGAGGCCCTCGAGACCCTGGGGGAGCTCGACCTCGAGTCGAAGCTGGCCGAGTTGCCGGCGGCGCTCTGCATCTGGGACGCCGATTGGCACCAAGGGGTGGTCGGCATCCTCGCCTCGCGCCTCAAGGAGCGCCTGCACCGGCCGGTGATCGCGTTCGCGCCCGGCGACGACGGCGAGCTGCGCGGCTCGGCCCGCTCCGTCGAGGCGGTCCACATCCGGGACGCGATCGAGAACGTGGCGAACCGTCGGCCCGGGCTGGTACCCCGTTTCGGTGGGCACGCGATGGCGGCCGGCCTCAGCCTGGCCCAGGACCGCTTCGACGAGTTCCGGCGCGAGCTCGAGGCGGAGGTGGAGCGCATCTACCCGGTCGACGAACGTCGCGGCACGGTGCGCACCGACGGAGAGCTCGAGGCGGGCGACATCGGGCTCGACCTGGCGCGCGAGATCCGGCAGGGCGGTCCGTGGGGCCGGGCGTTCCCCCAGCCGCGCTTCGACGGACGGTTCGAGGTCGTCGGACGGCGGGTCGTCGGCGGCCGACATCTGAAGCTGCAGCTCCGCCCGGAGGGCGGTAGGAACGTGGTCGATGCCATCGCCTTCCGCCACGGCGACCGCGAGTGGCCGGACGGAGAGCACACCGTCGAGGCGGTCTACCGTCTCGAGGTCGACGACTACCGCGGCGTCGAGCGGTTCCAGCTGGTGGTGCGCAATCTGCGCGTGGTGTAGGGTTCCGGGGCGTGGCCGTGGGGGAGACGCGGCATGCCTTGGAGTCGTTCGTCCGGTTGCCTGAACCATCGTACGGAGAGGAAGAGTGATGCACCGCAATTTCTGTTGGATCGGAGCCGCCGCGATGTTGGCCCTTTTGTTGGCTTGCTCGGACGGCGAACCGACGGCCGAGGAGCCGGAGGAGTCGCTCGAAGCCCGGGCCGAGCGCCTGGCCGGCGAGCTGATCGTCGTCGACACCCACATCGACGTGCCGTATCGCCTCGAGGAGGAAGAGGTTGACATCTCGCAGCGCACCGACGGGGGCGACTTCGACTACCCGCGGGCGGTCGAGGGTGGTCTCGACGTCGCCTTCATGTCGATCTACGTGCCGGCGTCGTTGCAAGAGACCGGCGGAGCGAAGGAGAAGGCCGAGGCGCTGATCGACAGGGTTCGAGGCTTCGCCGAGCGGTGGCCGGAGAAGTTCGCGATCGCCACCTCGGTGACCGAGGTGCGCGAGCAGTTCGGCGGTGCACCGATCGTCTCGCTGCCGATGCGCATGGAGAACGGCGCGCCGATCGGGGAGGATCTCGCCAACTTGGCGCACTTCCACGCGCGCGGCATCCGCAACGTCACCCTGACCCACTCGGAGAACAACCAGATCTGCGACTCCTCGTACGCCAGCGATCGCCGCTGGGACGGCCTGTCGCCGTTCGGTCGTGAGGTCGTCGCGGAGATGAACCGGTTGGGCGTCATGATCGACGTCTCGCACGTCTCGGACGACACCTTTTGGCAGGTGATCGAGCTCACGGCGGCGCCGGTGATCGCGTCTCACTCGTCGTGCCGAAAGTTGACGCCGGGTTTCGAGCGCAACATGAGCGACGAGATGATCCGTGCGCTGGCCGAGAACGGCGGCGTCATCCAGATCAACTTCGGCTCGGCCTTCCTCACCGCCGAGGCGAACGAGTACAGCCGCGAGATGTACCGGGCGCTCGGTGCCTATCAGGAGGAGCAAGATCTGGCGGACGGCGATCCGGCGCTCGAGATCTTCCGCGACGAGTACCGCGCCGAGAATCCCTATCCGTATGCCGACATCGCGGACGTCGTGGCGCACATCGACCACGTCGTCGACCTCGCCGGTGTCGACCACGTCGGCCTGGGCTCGGACTTCGACGGCGTCGGCGACTCGCTACCGACCGGCCTGAAGGACGTCTCCGACTACCCCAACCTGATCTACGAGCTGCTGGTGCGGGGCTATTCGGAGGAGGAGATCGCCAAGATCTGCGGCGAGAACCTGCTGCGCGTCTGGTCGGAGGTCGAACGGGTCGCCGCCGAGCTACAGGCGACCGAATCGACGAGCTGAATCCCGGGGCGTCCGCACCTCACACCTCGATCTCGGAGAGCTCCATCTCGAGTACCTCCCAGCGTTCGGTGAGCTCCTCGACGCGCTCGGCCAGCTTGCTCTGCTCGCGCTCCAGGCGGTTGACCTCCTGGTGCGGCGTGCGCTCGAAGAAGGCGGGATCGCAGAAGAGCTCGTTGATCGCCCCGATGCGGGCCTCGTCGACCTCGATCCTCTCGGCGAGCTCGGCCTGCTCCCGCTCCAGCTTGCGGCGATCCGTTCGGCGCCGCGGGGGCCCGGTCGGGTTCTCGGCGCCGCCCTTCTTCTCACGGCGGACCCGCAGCGAGACGCTGTCGGCGTCGAGGTGATCGTCGCCGCAGTAGGCGACGTATTCGTCGTAGGTGCCGCGGTAGTCGGTGATGCCGTCGGGACGGATCTCGAGGATGCGGTCGGCGAGCTGCGAGACGAACCAACGATCGTGGGAGACGAGGATCAGCGTGCCGTCGTAGTCCTCGAGGCCCTCGACCAGAGCCTCGATCGCTTCCAGGTCGAGATGGTTGGTCGGCTCGTCGAGGACCAGGACGTTGGGCTGCTCGAGGGAGAGGCGCGCGAAGACCAGCCGCGCCGCCTCGCCGCCGGACAGGTTGTCGAGCTGTTTCTTGGACTCGTCGCCGGAGAAGAGGACCAGCGCGAGCCGCGACTTGATCTGCCCGATCGTCTCCCCGGGGGCCGCTTCCCATAGCCAGCTCTCGACGGTGGCCGCCTCGTCGCGCAGGATCTCGTGGTGGTCCTGGGCGAAATAGCCCGGATAGGTCTCGTAGCCCCAGCTCACCTCACCGGCGTCGGGCTCGACCTCGCCCATGGCGATCTTGAGCAGGGTCGACTTGCCGATGCCGTTCGGCCCCATGATGGCGAGACGATCGCCGCGGCGCACCGTCAGCGAGACGTCGGTCAGAACCTGCCGGTCGCGGTAGGCCTTCGAGATCCCGTCGAGGTCGAGCACGTCCTTGCCGCTCGGCCGCACCTGCTCGAAGCGGAAGGTGGGATAGCGGCGCGAGCTCTGCGGCAGGCGCTCGATCACCACCCGGTCGATCAGCTTCTGCTTGCTCTTCGCCTGGCGTGCCTTGGTCGCTTTGGCGCGGAAGCGCTCGACGAACGCCTTGTGGTGCTCGATCTCGCGCTCGCGCTTCTCGATCTCGTGCTCGCGGCGCTGGCGCTCCTCGATCTTGGCGCGTTCGAAGCGCGAGTAGTTGCCGGTGTAGAGCGTTACCGTCTCGTAGTCGACGTCCAGGATGTGGGTCGAGATGTTGTCCAGGAAGCGGTGGTCGTGCGAGATGGCCACCACGATGCCGGTGAACGAGGTGAGGAACTTCTCCAGCCAGCGGATCGACAGGATGTCGAGGTGGTTGGTCGGCTCGTCGAGCAGCAGGACGTCGGGCTCCGCGGTCAGCACCTGGGCCAACAGAACGCGTAGCTTGAAGCCGCCGGAGAGGGTGGAGAGCGGCTGCTCGTGGACCTCGGTCGGGATGCCCAGACCCTCGAGGATCTCGGCGGCGCGCGCCTCGGCGCTGTAGCCGTCGTGTTTGAGGACGATCTCCTCGAGCTCTGCGTAGCGCTCGGTGTCGAAGCTCTCGTCGGCCCGGGCGAGAAGCTTCTCCTTCTCGTCGATCGCCTGCCAGAGCTCCTCGTTGCCCATCAGCGCGACGTCGAGGATGCGGTCGTCCTCGTAGCGGTAGTGATCCTGTTTCAGCACTCCGAGCCGCGCCCGCTTCGGCATCGCGATGGTGCCGTCGGAGGGTGGCTCCTCACCGGCGAGGAGTCGCAGCAGGGTCGACTTGCCGGAGCCGTTGGCACCGACCAGGCCGTAGCGATTGCCCTCCGTCAGTTGGAACGACACCTCCTCGAAGAGGGTCTGTCGACCGTAGGCCTTGCTGAGATTGGAGACGGCGATCACGGCGAAGCTTCGTCGGGCTGCCGTCTCGCCGCTTCGGTTTCGGAGCCGTCCGGATGGACGGGGAGGACGAGCGCCGGATCGCCGAGTAGATTGTAGGTCTCGATCAGGTCACGACGCTCGGTGGCCCGTTTCGCCTCGAGGACGGCCTCGCCGAGGGTCTGGCTTCCGACGAGGGCGAGGAGGATCTCTCGGCTGAGCTCTTGGGTCGGGCTGTTCCTCCACGAGGCGGCGAGAACCGCCACCGCTCCACGGTCTGGCAGGCGCAGGAACTTCTCGCCGATCGAATCGGCGGTGGGGTGGTCGAAGGGGGCCGAGTAGCAGGTCATGCTCAGCACGACCGGCAGCTTGTGCGTCGGCGCGAGGCGGTCGAGGTGATCGAGCGTGAACAGGTCGTGGTTCTTGCGGAAGTCGGGCGGTCCGGTGCGCCAGATGTACCGCCCGCCGTGACCGAGGAAGTGGACGACGGCCTGTCCCTTCTCGAGGGCCGCGAGCAGGGAGGCCTGGTGCTCCGCGTTGTCGGCCTCTTCGCTGGACGGATAGATCTTGGTCGAGCGGAAGCCCCGCGACTGCATCTCCTCGGCGAGAGTGTCGCTGCGCTGCTGAAAGAGGGGGCTCTCGTTCGTGATCCAGAGGATGTTGCGCTGCCACGGCTCGTCGCGCGGTGACCTCATGTAGTCGATCGTCTTGTCGACGATCGCCTCCACCTCCTCCGAGCTCACCACCGTGAACCAGCCGACGGCGAGATCGGGCCGGTGAT
>JAWVZD010000177.1:0-5351 GCA_033722395.1 Thermoanaerobaculia bacterium
CACCCTGTTCGGTATCGCCACCCGCAACGGCGTCCTGTTGGTCAACAACTACCAACGGCTGCTGGCCGCCGGCCTGCCTCTTCGCGAAGCCGTTCGACGGGGCTCCGAGGAGCGCATGCCACCGATCTTGATGACGGCGCTGACCGCGGGCTTCGCGCTGATCCCCCTCGTCCTGGCCGCGGGAGCCCCGGGCAACGAGATCCAGAGCCCGATGGCCCAGGTGATTCTCGGCGGCCTGCTCACCTCGACCTTCCTCAACCTGGTTGTGGTCCCGGTCCTGTACACGGGGGCGCGGGGCCTTCTCCCGTCGCTCCAGTAGCACACGGGTCCGGGGCAGCGTGGAACTCCTACACGCGTCGTTTTCGGTTTGCCCGGCCGGGGACTGGAATGGCGCTGGGAGATGTCGGATCGGCGCCCCGAGACGCACTCAGCCGGGTTTCTGGAGTGGCATCGTCCTTGCGCTTACTTTTTCCACAGAGGCGAGACGACCGCGATCCGTGGCTCGACTCGTTCTCTCGATCCGAACCGTCATCAACGACAAGGAGGCACCCATATGTTGAAAAAAACGACGACTCTCGTAGCGACCATGTTGCTGCTGGCCTTGCCGCTGTTGATCGCTCCTGCCACCGCGGAAGTGGTGCAGAAGCAGGTCGAAGGCGAGCAGGCGACATTGGAAGGTTGCCTGACGCAGGCAGCCACGGAAGACGCGGCCGCCGAGTTGGTCGAGGGAGTCTACGTCCTGACCAGCACCAAGGACGGCACCCGTACCCTGCTCAAGGGTGACGAGGCGCTCGAGAAGCACGACGCGAAGCACAAAGTTCGTGTCACCGGCGTCTGGGAGGTCGACCGCGATCCGGAGATCACCGAGGAGTTCGACGACTACTTGGTGGTGACCGAGATCGAGCACATCGCGGCCGACTGCAGTGCTCCGACGAATCCCGACGAAGGGACCGGTCAGTAACGAGCCACATCGGATCGCCAGCTGACGCTGGTAATCGATCGATTGGAGCGGAGGCTCGGCCTCCGCTTTTTTCGTTCGTTGCAGAGGCGATCAGCCGTGCTCCATCGACGCCACGCGCTTTCAGCGGTCCCGCCACCGCGACAGACGGACGGAGACCGCCGAGGCGACAATGTGGCCGATCATGCGAAGTCGCTGGCGTACACCCGCGGCGAGACCGCGCTTGCGCTCCTTGATGCGGTGGCTGAGGCCGGGCAGATGGATGTAGGCGATCTCTCCGCTGCGCGAGGCGAAGTAGTTGAGGGCCGCCTCGACGCGATAGCCGCGGCAATGCCGGCGGGCGCGGTCCCAGAGTCGGCGGCGGATGCACCGCTGGCCGGAGAGCTTGGCGATCAGTGGTACCCATCTCGAGGTCCGGTTCAACAGATGGAACAGACCGTGGCGAACGCCGACGCACATCACCGCTCCCTCCCCGACCGGGCGGACGAGGGCGCGGATCTTCTCCTCGTCCATGCCGCGGACGTCGGCGTCCAGGAAGACGAGGATGTCGGCCGTCGCCCGCTCGACCCCGGCGTCGAGTGCGTGCCCCTTTCCCATGTTGCGCTCCATGCGGACCACCTCGGCTCCGGATCGTCGCGCCTCCTCGGCGGTGTCGTCACGGCTGCCGTCGTCGACGACGATCAGCTCGCTGTTGGCGATCCCGACGATCGATCGGACGACCTCGCCGATCGTCTGGCCTTCGTCAAACGCCGGAACGATGATGGAGAACGAGACGGACACCCTTGCCGACGAGGAAGGAGACGAGGAGGGTGGCTGCGATCGAAGAGACCACATTCTGCCAGTGTTGCATGGCATCGAAGCCGCGCGCGAAGAGCGCTATCCAGGCCCCGAGATAGAGCACCAGGAGCGAGGTGCCGAGGGCATTGACGGCCAGGTAGTGGAGCAACGGTCTCTGCGTGATGCCGCAGATGACCTGCGCCGAGGTGCGGGTGCCGTAGACGAACTTCGACAGCACCAGGAGCTTCCGCCAGTGCACCTCGAACTGCTCGGCGATTCCCGAACGGTGCTGCCGTGACCGCTCCAGAGCTCGGGCGATGAGCGGATGCCCGGCGATGCGCGGCGAGGTGCGACCCCACCGGCCGATGCCGTACCAGAAGAGATCGCTCAACACGGCTGCGGCGATCGCCAGGGCCATGACGCGCAGCAGGCCGCCGCGCCGATGGAGATTGAGGTGGAGCGCGGGAAGAAGGACCGACTCGCCGCCGACGACGAGGAGCGAGAAGAGAGCGAGATTTCTCATCGGGTTCCTTTCTCGGCGGGCAGAGCGGGTGAAGGGCGCGCAATCATGGTTCGGGGTTTCTCGGCTCGTCCAGTCGCGATGGGGGCGCCTCGAGGTCGTCAGTCGAGATAGCCGAGCGCGCGCAAGCGCGCGAGTGACTCGGCGTCGAGGTCGGGGGGCGGGAGGTCCGACGAGGCCTGGAGCCCCTTCTCGACCTCCCGGCGCCAGGCGAGGAGCTCGGCCGAAGGCGTCTCGCCGGGCGACGACAGGTCGGTGAGCTCATCGGGGTCGCGGCTCAGATCGTAGATCCGCACGGTGCCGTGGCGAAGATCCAGCACCTCCTTTCGGTTGCCGACCACGCGGCCGAGCTCCAGCAGCCCCCCGACCCGCGCTTCGACCGACGTATGGTCCATCTGCACCGTTCCCCGGTGCGCCTGGTAATACGTCGCTCGCTGCGGTGCCTCGGCACCCCCGACCAGGACCGTCGACCAGTCGTAGCCCAGGAAGCGCTCGGAGCTCGGCAGCCCGAGCAGTCCCAGGAGGGTCGGCACCAGATCGATGATCAGCGCGGGTTGCGCGATCGCGACACCGGATTCGACCCGACCGTTCCACACCAGACCCATCGGGATCCGCAGACTGTTGTCGTAGACGAATTCGCCATGGCCCCAGTAGTCGTGGTCGCCGAGGCTCTCGCCGTGATCGGAGGCGAAGACGAGGATCGTGTCGTCGGGCACCCGGATGCCGCCGAACAGCCTGTCGAGCAGATCGCCCAGCTGCCGATCGACGAAGGCGACCTCGGTGTCGTAGCGGTCGCTCTTCGAGACCGCGGTCGCCGTATCGATGCCGAGCCGTGCTCCGAGGTCCTCCCACAGGCGGTACGGAGCGTGTGGCTCGACATACTGGACCCAGACGAAGTACGGCCTTCCAGGGCGTGCGCGGCGGTGCTCGCCGATCCAGTCGACGACCTCGGCGGTGAGGTCCTCGCCCGTCGCCTCGGAGTTGAACAGGCCGAACCAGCGCTTGCGACTGAACACCTCCTGGTAGAGGTCGAAATGCTCGCCGAGGCCGGTCAATCGGTCCTTGAGCGACCAGTTGCCGACGAAGGCCGCGGTGGCATAGCCACGCGCCGCTAGCAGCTTGGGCAGCGACGGCATGCCGGGGCGCATTCTGAGCCCGTTGCGAGTCGCGCCGTGCTCGTGCGGGAAGCGCGAGGTGATCAACGAGGCCGATGCCGGTCCGGTGAGCGGCTCGACGGTGCGGGCGTCGAGGAAGCGGACCCCCTGGCCCAGGAGCGCGTCGATGACCGGCGAGGTGGGACGTTCGTACCCGTAGATCGACAGCCGGTCGGCACGCAGCGTGTCGATGCATAGGAGGAGGATGTTCGGTCGCTCTCCGACCGGCTCGGCGATGGCGAGAAACGGAGCCGCCAGAAGAAGCAGCAGCAGGGACAGGGTCTGAGTGCGTAGCGGCATCTCGGCTCGGTTCGAAACAGTCGGTTCGACGAGCCGAGAGGATCGATCCACGGCTCCGTTGCCCGGTTCGGCGGGCGAAAGATATCAGATGCGAGCGTGGAGCCCGGCCGCGGCTCCTTGAAGGAGTGGGCTCCTCTGGCGAGCGGCCGATCGGTGTCGCTACGAACGAGGTGACTGGTGGAGCAGATGGGATTCGAACCCACGACCCCCACGTTGCGAACGTGGTGCTCTCCCGACTGAGCTACTGCCCCACGGCTCGGGGGCGGCATCATACCGGGGGAGCGCCGTCGCGGGCAAACCTCGGCGTCCGCGGGCGAGGCTCAGATGAGCTGGCCGGCGAACGGCCCCGCGGCGCGCACCAGGATGACGGTGGGCAGGTCCCCGATGAGGTCCTCCATACGGTGGACCAGCTCGGCTTCGGTGCCGGGCGCGGGCTCGCGCAGACCCATGAAGACGACGTCGGCGTCGGAGGACTCGCGGTGGATGATCTGCTGGATCGTTTCCTCTTCGGGACGGCGGAAGACCTTCGTCTCGGCCTCGATGCGGGCCCGTTCGAGGAGCATCGACAGGTTCGACACCGACTGCTCGTAGCTCATCTCGGAGGTGGTGATCGACTTGACGACGATGCGCGAGTCGGCCCAGCTCGGGTTCATCGAAACCAGGTGGGCGAAAAGCAGCAGCATGTCGCCGTTGTTCTGCAGACCTCCCCACCAGACGTCGATCCGCTTGAGCTCGCTCGTCCAGCGGCGGGGCGCGATGCGGCAGATGATGGTCGACTTGCCGAGCAGCGAGAGCTTCTCGACCAGGGTCAGGTTCGAGGCCATGCGCTGTGGATCGTCGGCCCAGCCGAGCATCACCGTGTTCGAGGTCAGCCCGGCGATGCCGTTGGCCTGGCAGATCGACAGCACGCCGTCGCGGAAATCGCTCGCCACGTCGACCTCGGCGAAGGCGACGATACCCTGCTCGGCGAGTCGGCGGTCGATGTCGCGCATCATCTCGGGAATCCGCTCGGCTTGCTCTTCGAGCTCGCCGATGACCAGCCGACAGACAGTGAGGATGCCGCGCTCCTGGTTGAGCCAGCTCGAGAACCGGATCAGGTCGAGCTCCTTGTCGGGGTCGCCGGCGAAGACCAAAATGTGGGGTCGCCAGTTGCGCGGGTCGACCGGTAGCTCGCGCAGCCGGATCAAGGTGGCGCGGGCGAGCGACATCAGGGCGCCGTAGCGCAGGTCGCCCCAGGCCGCCGCGAGGGCGCGCCGCCGCATGCCCGAGTAGATGAGGATCTCGACCACCACGGCGACGATGGCGGCGATCGGGTGGATGAGAAACATCACCCAGAGGCAGCCGAGCGCGCCCGCCAGCGACACGATCCAGGGCACGTGGATCGACGGCCGGTAGAACGGCGCGCCGCTCAGCTGCTCCAGACCGGCGACCAGGTTGACGACGCCGTAGGTGGTCAGGAAGAACATCGTCAGCACCGGAGCGACGGCGTTCAGGTCGCCCAGGGCGACACCCGCCAGGGCGGTCGCGGCCGACAGCAGCAGCGGCAGATCGATCCCCATCCAGCGTTTCCGCCACCAACGGCGCCGGCCCGGGATGATGCGGTCTTCGACCAAGGCGACGAAGGTTCGGGGCGCGCCCAGGA
>JAWVZD010000178.1:0-5305 GCA_033722395.1 Thermoanaerobaculia bacterium
CATCGAGACGTACTTCGGGCCGATGCCGCCGTGCAGGAACACCGCGTCTCCGACCTTCACCGCCACCGGCAGCGTGCGCAGCCAGCGCCCGTACTCGCCCTCGGGACCGATGGCGTCGACGTACTCGAAGTAGCCCAGCGGGTAGAGCTCGTTCCAGGTCTCCTCGCTGCGCGGCTCGAAGAACGGATTCCGCTTCTGCCAGTCGACCCACTCCTCGTACGCCTGCCGGCGCCGCGCGGCCGAGTTCTCGTCGGCGAAGGCGGCGCAGATGTCGGCGGTGACGTACTCGGGCCGGAGCTCACCCACCATGTTGAGCTGCTCGTGGTTGCCGAGCAGGACGATCACTTCGCCACCGGCGTCGGCGGCCTGCCGCTGGATCGACATCAACAGATCCATGACGCGCCGCACGTCCTTGCCGCGGTCGAGGAAGTCACCCGTCTGGACGAGGGTCGCGTCGCCGCCGACCCATTCGAGCCGGTCGTCGAGGAGCTCGGCCGCTTTGAGGATCTTCACCAGACCGTCGAACTCGCCGTGGATGTCGCCGATGGCCAGCACCCGCTGCGGCGTCGCCGATACGGCGGTCGCACCGACGAGTAGCAGTCCGACGGCGAGCAGCAGGGCGGTGGTGGTCCGGATGGCGTGCCGGAATGAAGGTGTCGTCATGAGTGTCACTCCTCGGTCTCTCAGTGAGCGTCGCGCAACAGCTGTCGGAACAGCGCTTTGACGATCTCGATGTTGTGCGACAGCAGATCGAAGAAATCCTCCGCTTCGATCGCCAGGACCAGTGTCTCGGCCGTCGCCGTCGCCGTTTCGGTCCGCAGGCGTCCGCTGAGGATCTCCCGATAGCCGAAGGTCGCCAGCGGACCGGCCACCCAGCTCTCGCCGTTGCTGCCCTCGAGCTTGACCGCCCCTTGGACGACGGAGTAGAGCATGTCGGCCTCGTCGCCCTCCTTGAAGATCCGCTCGCCCTCGGCGAAGCGCTTCTCGTGGGCGATGGAGGCGATGCGCAGCACCTCCTCGGCCTTGCAGAACGAGAACAGATCGACGCTCTGCAGGAAGACGACGGTTTCGATTTGTGCCAGATCGGGCAAGGTCTCTGTCTCCTATCTCGTTACCGATGCAAGAATCTCACCCAGCGGCGGTCGGCTCAAGCCACCCGTCGGGAAACCCAGTCGGCGGTCTCGCTCACGAACGCGTCTTCGGTCCTCTCCCCGGTCGTGGAGACGGTGTCGTACAGATCGCTCAACCGCTCGGTGTAGACGTGGTACATCGCAGCGACCTGGATGGCGGCGGTGTCGGCCTGGCCGCCGTGCCTTCCGGTCAGGAGCTCGCGCAGCAGCGCGCTCTTGCCGCCGGTCTCCTCGCCGACGATCTGCTCGGCATACCGGACCTTGTCCTCGAGCGGCTGGTTGTCGAGCATCGGTGAGATCACCTGGCGCAGCGACACCGACAGCGTGTTGTCGATGTACTCCAACGCATTGTTGCGCAGCACCGGCTGACCGCTCAACAGGCTGCGGTAGGCCGCCCAGATGTCCTTCGGCGGATAGAGCACGGCGAGCAGCCCGAAGGTGTTGTTCAGGTGCTCGTCCATGCGCTCGGCGAGCAGCTTCTCGAGCAGCCCGGGGGCGATCGTTCCGCCGCTCCAGTCGATCTCCGGACCGACCAGCTCGCCCTTGTCCTCCAGGCCGACCAGGGCGAGCTCGTGGAGATGGCGGAAGTAGTCTCGAACCTCGCGGCGCACGGCGTCCTCGATGGCGTCCTGGCGAGCCTCGATCACTTCGGTGTCGCGCACCGAGGCCAGTGCCTCGATGACCTTGCGGCGCAGGAACCGGTCGTCGAACCGCTCGAGCGAGTCGATCAGCGCTTCGGTCGCCTGTGCGGTGCCGATCTGCGCGATGCTCTTGGGCAGAGCGCGGCGCACCCAGATCGGCTCGTCCTCGTCCCCCATGAAGTGGAGAAGCGAGGGGATGACCTTCTCGCCGAAGGCCACCAGAGCTTCGCGCGCGTCCGCCTTGAGCCGGCGATCGTGCAGCAGCGAGATCAGTGTCGGTACGTAGATCGGGTTGAAGCCGTCCCGCTTCACCCGTCGCCTGATGGCGGCGATCGCCTCCCGCACCACCCTCGGGCTCGAATCGTAGAGTAGCCGGACCAGCTGCTCCTGCATGCGGGGCTCGTGGATGGCGCCGAGCGCTTTGGCGGCTTCGACGCGGGCGGCGGGCGAGGCATCCGACAGCAGCTCGCGCAACACCGAGACGGCCTGCTCCTCGTGCTCCCCTTCGCCGTGGTTCGCCAGACAGGCGACCGCCGCCGCCCGCACGCTCGGCTCGGCCTCCTTGAGTTTGGGCAGCATCAGATCGACGATGTTCTGACCCTCGAGGCTGGCCAACACCCGGATCGCCTCGGCTCGGACGTCGGGGTCCTCGTCTCCCAGGCGGCGCTCGATCAGCGGCGCGGCATCGCTACGACCGATGTCGCGGAGGATCTCCAGCGTCCGGTGACGCACCTCGGGATCGTCGTGATAGAGCAGCAGCGGCGGCACTAGATTGCCCCGCTTGTTCGACGCCAGCAGGTTGAGGCTGTGGAGCACCTGACGTCGATCGCTCGAGCCGAGCGATTCGACCAACATCTCGAGCGTGGTGACGTCGCTGACGTTGATCGGCACCGTGGCGTCGACCGAGCGCTGCTTCAACCCCTGACGGAACGACTGGACGTACTCGCGTGCCATCACGCCGATGACGATCAACCAGATCACGATGAGTACGAGGCTGATCCAGAC
The DNA here is from genome assembly GCA_033722395.1 of Thermoanaerobaculia bacterium. GTDB lineage: Bacteria > Acidobacteriota > Thermoanaerobaculia > Multivoradales > JAHEKO01 > JAWVZD01. Next base: position 2,777 of record JAWVZD010000178.1, read on the forward strand.
GGTGTCGATGGTGCGGATCAGTCCGAAGGTCACCGGCAAGAGGAGGATCGCCGCCAGCCCTTTGGCGCCGCGCTGCACAAAGACGTCGATGAAGGCCTTGGCCTTGACCCGGTCCGCCGCCGGAACCGGCAGGAAGAGGAGCTCCCGGGTCGCCTGATCGAGCGAGTAGCGCAGTCCGTTCTCGCCGATCTTCAACGTCACCGCCATGGCGAGGAGCAGCCCGGGAAGCATCGCGAACGAGGCGAACAGCCCGATCGATCCGATCGCCATCGCGATCGGCAGAATGCGCATGGCGAAGCCGACGCCGAGCGTTCGGTGGATGCGAGCCGTGAAGATCAACTGGAACAGAAAGGCGGCGATGCCCATCACGGTGAAGAAGTTGCCGTAGAAGGCGGTCAGTCGATCCTCGCCCTGGATCGACTGCTCGACACCCCAGTTGAACTGCAGGTCGACGACCTGTGCCACCATGACCGTCAGGATCATGATCGCGGCAATCAGGGTCAGGTGGCGCGAGGCCTTGATCGTCTCCAGCCCGCCGCGCGCTGCGTCCATCTTGCCCAGCTTCCCCCCCGCCGTGGCGCCGGCCACCCGCGCCTCGTCGGTCGGGCTCATGCGATGCACCAGCAGCATGTTGAGAACGACCGCACCCATCAGCACGGCCGCGGCCAACAGGGCATAGCGGGTCCCCACCAGGTTGGCGACGATACGGGCCACCTGGCCGCCGGCGATGCCACCCAGCAATCCTCCCGCCCCCAGAAAACCGAACAGGCGCTTCGCCTGCCGCGGGTCGAAGACGTTCCCGGCGTACGACCAGAACTGGCTCACCGTCAGCACCGCGACGATTCCCAACCAGACATAGAAACCGACCGCCACCAGCCGCGTGTCGAACTGGAAACCCCACCAGAAGGCCACCATGGTGCCGGCGACGATCAGGCAGGTGATGATCATCAGGGTGTGGCGCGGGATCTTGCCGGCGAAGCGGCTGTAGAGGCGGAGAACCGGGTAGGAAAAGAGAGCGAGCAGTAGATAGACGACGGGCAACCACTGCGAGCCCAGATCGTCGATGAAGGTCGATTGGCGAACGCTCTTCGCCGTGTACTGGAAGCAGATGATGAGGAAAAAGCTGAGGAAGAGGAGGACCGCCGGCCCACCCTCGCCGGGCCGCATGTCGATCCCGAAACGCTTCATCAGGGCGCGGCCGGTGCTCATCGCTCGGCTCCCGCGCCCTCTGCCCAGGTGAACAGGACCGCCTCCTCGCCCTTTTCGGCCAGGCGTTGCCGGATCAAGTCGACGACGAGGCGGCGGCGCTCCAGGAGCTCGGCGATGTAGCGCGGCGCGTACGGATCGACGCGGCGCCGGATCTCCTCGTCGCTCACCGACTGCAGGCGCTGCCAGAAGCCTCGCTCGACGCGCTGGATCTTGTCCGGCTCGCGCAGCTCGCTGTAGCCGGCGAAGCTACGGGTGTGGTCGATGAACCAGATCCGCCATTCGGAATCGAACAGGATGTTGCCCGGGTTGCGGTCGGTGTTGGCGATCAGGTTGTCGAATACCGCCAGGACGTCCATCTGCTGCCGGTAGAGCTCCGGATTCGGCGGCTCGATCTCCTGCCGGAGCCGATCGGCCTCCGTCGTGGCGCCCTCGATCCAGAGCTGCAGCGAGCCCATGCCGGCGCCTTTCACCTTGCGCTTGACGACCGCCGGTACCCGCCCGAGCCCGAGCAGCTGGCTGAGCTCGTAGGCGGCGAGCTCGGAGAGATAGGAGTCGACGAAGCCGACCGTCGCCATGTCGCGATAGTCGTAGGTGGTGCGGTGGATGGCGCGCACCCGCAGGCCCCCGTCGGCCAGAACGACCTTGCGCTTCTTCTTGTTGGTGCCCGCCTCCATCTTCTCCACCTCGACGGCTTCGGCCCGATCGAGGAAGTCGAGGGCCTGGCGCTCGGTTTCGAACGGCAAGTAGCCGCCGCCACGGGCGGGGTAGGGGGGCTCGGCGAAACCGATTCCGGCGAGGGGGAGTAGGAGGGCCGCGAGCACCAGCAGCGGTACGGCAAGGACCGCTGCGAGCGGACGGCAGGACGAGCGGCGGTGGGGAGAGAGCATATTCGAATGCGAGCCGGCCGGGGAGCTCCTTGGGCTCCCTCGTGCTGCCACCGGGCGACAGCTGCCCGAACGACCTGGCTCTCGAAGCGGCGCTACTCTAGCACAGCTCGCGCCGCCGACCACGATCACCCCGGCCGGAAAAAAGAAGCCCCGCCGACCTAACGGCGGGGCGAAGAGAAGAGAACGGTTGAGTCGCTCAGTTGATCTTGATCGAGCGGGGCTTCGCCGTCTCCTTCTTGGGCACCTGGACGGTCAGCAGACCATCCTTGAAGGAGGCGCTCACGTTGTCCGCGTCGATGTCACGCGGCAGGGTGAGCGAGCGCGAGAAGCTGCCGTAGCGGCGCTCCACGCGACGGTAGCCTTTCTCTTCCGTCTGCTCCTCCATGCGACGCTCGCCTGACAGGGTGAGGACACCGTCCTCGACGGTGATGTC
>JAWVZD010000179.1:0-5295 GCA_033722395.1 Thermoanaerobaculia bacterium
AGCCGCCAGAGACCGCCGTAGCGATTCGCCAGGGAACGCGCCGGCCGTTGGACGTCCGCCCCCACCCAAGGCAGTTCCCAGAGACCCGCCAGCAGGGCTTCGTCGGACGAGCGGTGCGCCAAGAGAACGCTCTCGCCGCGTCGCGCCACCACCACCAACCAGCGCTCCCGCCGGCTCGCTCGGCGGGGTGCGGTGACGGGGTAGCTTTCCTCGCTGCCCGCTCGATGGGCCAGGCACTCCTCGGCCAGCGGACAGACGCCGCACTCCGGATTGCGCGGCAGGCAAACGAGCGCCCCGAGCTCCATCAGCGCCTGGTTGAATTCGCCCGGTCGCTGGCGGTCCATAAGCTCCTCGGCGATCTCTCGGAGCCGTCGGCGACCGGCGGCCGATCGCACCGGCTCGTCGACCGAGCGATACCGCGACAGCACGCGCTCGACGTTGCCGTCGACGACCGGCACGGCAACGCCGAACGCGAGGCTGGCGATCGCCGCCGCGGTGTAGGCACCGATCCCCGGCAGGAGCTCGAGCTCCTCGACGCTCCCTGGTAGACGGGCGTCGCGCTCGGCCAGGATGCGGGCGGCGGCGGGGAGTTGCCGCGCTCGCCGGTAGTAGCCCAGGCCGCTCCAGGCCGCGAGGATCTCCTCTTCGTCGGCGCGCGCCAGGCTTTCGAGGTCGGGAAAGCGACCGAGGAACGGTTCGTAGTAGCGCTCGACGGTGCCGCTCCGCGTCTGCTGGAGCATCACCTCCGAGACCCAGATTTCGTACGGGTCGCTGCGACCGCGCCAGGGTAGCGAACGCCGACGGCTCTCGTACCAGGCGAGAAGGCGTTCCGTCGGGATCGTCGAGGGTGCATCCATCGGTGGAGTCTATTGTGGCACTCGCCGCCTCCAGGTCGCTCGGCCGCTCGACCCGTTCGCCTGCCGGTTTCTCGTGCCCTCCTTGCTATGATGCGAGGCGTGCGTCGCGCCTCGGGCGCTCGCGGACGGTGTCCAGGCAGGCGCCTCCCAAAGGGACAATCACGAGATCGATCCTCGAGCATGCGCCGACTCCTGCTGGCCCTCGCCGCCCTGCTGTCGCTGGCCGTCCTGGCGACTCTCCTCGGTATCTATCTGGCCGACGATCTTCCGGAGATCACCGGCGGTCCGAGGATCCTCACCTGGCACCTCGACCAGCCGGTGATCGACTACATGCCACGACCGGGCTGGCCGTTGCCACCGGCACCGTCGGACACCAGTCTGATCGATATCTTCGCGGCACTCTCTAGCGCCCGCACGGACGACGCGGTCGACGGCGTCGCGGTCTACGTCCACAACGCCCGCTTCGGTCTGGCCAAGGCCCAGCAGATGCGGCGGCTTCTCGACGAGATCAGCGCCAACGGCAAGCCGGTCGATTGCTACCTCGAGACCGCCGGCGAGGGGACCAACGGCACTCTGGCCTACTACCTGGCCTCGGTCTGCGACACGGTTCATCTCGCCCCGGCCGGCGATCTCAACCTGCTCGGCCTCTTGGCCGATCGCCTCTACCTGCGCGGCACGCTCGACAAGCTCAAGATCGAGCCCGATTTTCTCGCGGTCGGTCGCTACAAGAGTGCCGTCGAGTCGTACACCCAGACCGAGAGCTCGGAAGCGGCCGAGGAAGCGCTCGGGGCGCTGCTGGACGACTATTACGACACCATCGTGGAGGCGATCGCGGCGGCCCGTGGTGTCGACGCGGCCGAGGTCGCCAGCCTGATCGACCGCGCGCCGTTCACCTCCGATGAGGCGCTCGAGCTCGGTCTGGTCGACGCCGTCTCCTACCCCGATCAGTTCGAGAGCTCCATCGAGGCACGCCTGGGCACCGAGCCGACCTACGAGGGCCTAGCCTCCTATCTCGAATCGCACCGAGGCGGTGGTGGACGACGCGTCGCGGTGGTCTTCGCTCAGGGCGTCATCCGGCGCGGCGCCAGCGGGATCGATCCGTGGACGGCCGACGTCTTTCTCGGCTCGCGCGACCTCGGCGAGATCCTCGAGGAGCTGCGCGAAGACGACCGCATCGCGGCGGTCGTGCTGCGCATCGACAGTCCCGGTGGCTCGGCTCTGGCCTCCGACCTGATCCTGCGCCAGGTCGAGCTCCTGGCGGACGCGAAGCCGCTCGTCGTGTCGATGTCCGACGTGGCCGCCTCGGGCGGCTACTACATCGCCACCAAAGCGCGGCACATCGTCGCCGAGGAAGCGACGATCACGGGCTCGATCGGCGTCTACGGCGGCAAGCTGGTCACCCGCCGCTTCGAGCAGGAGATCCTGGGGTTCAGTCACGATCCGATGAAGCGGGGCGAGAACGCCGACATCTACTCGTCCCTCGAGCCGTTCAGCCCCGAGCAGACCGAGCGTTTGGCGACTCTCATGGACGAGGTCTACGATCGCTTCGTGACGCACGTCTCGAACGGCCGCGAGATCAGTCCGGCAGCGGTCGAAGAGGTCGCCCAGGGGCGCGTCTGGAGCGGACGCCGGGCGGTCGACATCGGTCTCGTCGACGAGCTGGGGGGCTTCGAGCAGGCCTTCGATGCGGTGCGCGAGAGCCTCGGTCTGGACGACGACGCGCGGCTCTCACTGCGCCTCTATCCACAACCTCCCGGACTGCTCGATTACCTGCTCGGCCGCGCCCGGCCGTTTCTGCCGCTTCGATTTCTGGCCCCTCTGGAGCGTCTCGACGAAGATCATTTCGGCCTCCTCGAGCTGCCGCCGAATCTGGCGCGACTGGCCAACCCGTTCTAACTCGGAGGGTTACGCGGAACCGGCCCGAGCGGAGGCCCTTTTTCGCTTCGATTGCGCCCTTGCGCGGCTAAAACGCTGTGCTATAGTTCGCGCCGCTCCGCTGGGAAAAAACAGGTATCTCAGCCCCAAAAACGCGGCAGGAGTTTCCACAGGGTGTGGAAAACCTGTGGAAGGTTTGGAGTCGACTCTTCGATGGCACAGTCCCTCTGGTCCGAGCTTCAACGGCAACTGAAGGACGAGATGGACCCGGAGGAGTTCTCGACCTGGTTCCGCCCGCTCAAGGTCGCCTCCGAGAGCTCTGAGCGTCTGATCCTGCTGGCCCCGAACCAACGATTTCGCGACACCCTCGAGGAGAGCTACCGGCCGATGGTCGACCGCGCCATCGCCGACCTGGAAAAGCCCTCGGTCGAGGTCCTGTTCTCGCTCGACGACGACACCTCCGCAGATCGCCAGTCGAAGACCGCGCCTCCCACGGTCGACGACAAGTACGTCTTCGACACCTTCGTCGTCGGCGGCTCGAACCAGTTCGCCTACGCCGCCTCGCGAGCGGTCGCCGAGAACCCGGGGAAGAGCTACAACCCCCTCTTCCTCTACGGTGGCGTCGGTCTCGGTAAGACCCATCTCCTCCACGCCATCTCGCACCACATCGAGCACCGCTATCCGCACCTCGAGGTGATGTACCTGGCGGCGGAGCAGTTCGTCAACGAGCTGATCTCGTCCCTGCGCTTCAACCGCATGCCGGCCTTCCGCGAGCGCTACCGCTCGATCGACGTCTGGCTGGTCGACGACATCCAGTTCCTGGCCAACAAGGAGCGCACCCAGGAGGAGTTCTTCCACACCTTCAACCAGCTCTACACGAACCAGAAACAGATCATCCTGTCGTCCGATTCGTCGCCGCGCGACATCCCGACGCTGGAGGAGCGCCTGCGGAGTCGCTTCGAGTGGGGTCTGATCGCCGACATCCAACCACCCGATCTCGAGACCAAGGTGGCGATCCTGCGTCGAAAGGCCGATCTCGAGCGGGTCGATCTTCCCGACGAGGTGGCACTGTTCATCGCCCGCCAGGTCAAGTCGAACGTGCGCGAGCTCGAGGGCATGCTCAACCGAGTGCTGGCCTTCTCGTCACTGACCGGCAAACCGCTCTCACCGGAGTTGGCGAAGGAGACCTTGAAGGACATCCTGCCACCCGAGGACCGGCGCCATCAGGCGGCCGAGATCGTCAAGCACGTCGCCTCCCACTACGGCCTCAACGTGAGCGAGATCAAGAGCCGCAACAACTCCAAGCAGATCGCCTTCCCGCGCCAGGTGGCGATGTTCCTGTGCAAGAAGCTGACCGATCTCTCCTATCCGGAGATCGGCCGGCTGTTCAACGACAAGCACCACTCGACGGTGATGTACTCGGTCGAGAAGATCGAGCAACTGCGCTCCGAAGACGCCGATTTCTCCCGCACGCTGGACGCTTTCCTAGACCGTTTTTCGTGATCTCCTCGACCCGATCCCGCAGCGGCGGAGCCCTGTGGAAGAGGCCGTGGAGGAGGACATCGATATGGTGTTGAAAGGGTGCGGAAAACAGCACGCAACCGATCCGTCCGCAGGCCGTCCGCACCCGCTCCACAGCTTTCCCACCTCGCTTACCGAAACCAAAAAACGCCCACAAGTCGTTTGTTTTTAACTGTTTACAGATGTTCGACCGAGTTTCCACAGGACCTGCTTCTAACGACTACTGTGTTATATTTCTCTTTTGTTTATTAGACGGAGACGATGCTTATGGAAACCCGGCTGCCTCGTAACAGCTTCCTGACCGAGCTCGCTCCCATGCAGGGCGTCGTGGAGCGCAAGAGCACCATTCCGGTGCTGTCGCACATCCTCCTCCGGGCCGAAGGGGAGAGCGTGCACCTGGCGGCGACCGATCTCGACGTCTCCTTGACCGCCTCCTGCGAAGCGGAGGTCGAGTCCGAGGGTGCTATCGCCGTGCAGGCGCGCAAGTTCATCGAGATCGTGCGCGCTTCGGCCGGTGACGAGGTGCTGTTGCGGTTGGAGGACGAGAATCAACTGGCGATCGAGATCGGCCGCTCGCGGTTCAAGATCAACGGTCTGTCGGCGGAGGACTTTCCGAACCTGCCGGACGTCTCGAGCGACGGTCGAATCGACATCCCGTTCGAGCTGTTGCAGGGGATGATCGCCAAGGTGCTGTTCGCTGTATCGACCGAGGAGTCGCGCTTCCAGCTCAACGGCGCGCTGATGAAGCTGGGTGACGGTTCGCTGTCGCTGATAGCCACCGACGGCTATCGATTGGCGTTGGTCGAGAACGAGCTCGGCGGAGCGAGCGAGTCGGAAGGGGTGCTCGTGCCGCGCAAGGCGCTCCAGGAGTTGCAGCGGATCGAGGGCAACGGTGCTCTGTCGTTCGGCAGAGGAGAAAACCAGCGGCTGTCCGTCCGGCGTCGCCGGGCTGTCGTCACCGCACCCGGGCTCGCGATGCGGCGGCGGAGCGCCGCCTGACGCGGGCGGTAATGGCCTTGGCCGCGGCGCAGCTGGCGAGTCG
>JAWVZD010000180.1:0-5273 GCA_033722395.1 Thermoanaerobaculia bacterium
CAAGCGGCGCTCACGGGTACCGCGCCGCAGCAGATGCCGGGATTCGTCGAACTGCCACATCAGCAGGCTCTTTCGTCCCTTCAGGTACGTGGACGCCGGCGGAAGGTTCCGCTCTCGGAGGCCGCGGGCTCGCGGAGCGTGGCGGACGGCTCCGGGCTGCTAGACTTCCCGTCCACGAGAGACGACGGAAGAGACAACGACCCCGGAGAACTAGAGATGGCAGCCTACGAGTGCGAGAAGTGCGGCATGAGCATCGGAACGATGACCTGCGGCGAGTGCGGTGCCGAGCTCGAGCACAGCACGATCACCAAGGACGATGGATCGTCAGTGCACGTCTCCCAGTGCCCGAACGGCCACGGCAAGGTCAAGTCGCCGATGTGCTGTGGTCAGGACATGACCTGCGAGGTCGCCTGATCGCGACAGAGCTCGGGCGAAGCTCGATCCAGCATTGGCGGAGGCCCAGGTTCCTCTAGCTGGTGCCCGATTCCTAGGAGCGTTCCGGCCTCGCTGTATCCGCTGGAGGAGCGATCGGTGGTCGGGAGAGCGATCGATCACGCCCTCGAAGCAGGGGCTCGAGATCGCTGGAGCGGCTAGAATCATCCAGTCGTGCAACTTCACCTTCACCGTCCCGGCCCCCCGCTCGACCGCTTCGTCGAGCTGGTTACCTACTACAGTGACTACCAGCCGCAGCACTCCAAGGAGCGCCTGCTGCCGGACGGGGCGGTCGAGATCATCGTCGATCTGACCGACAGCCCGAAGCACCTCTACGACCGCCACGACTTCTCGCGCGGGACCGCGTTTCGGCGTGCCTGGATCTCGGGCATGCGCCGCGACTGGATCGTCATCGAGGCGGCGCCGGGATCGTCGATGGTGGTGATCCGCTTCAAGCCGGCGGGTGCCTATCCGTTTCTCGGCTTCGGGGTCGAGGATCTGACCGACACTGTCGACGAGCTCGACAGGGTGCTCGACTCGGCGGCCTCTTCGCTGCGCGACCGGGTGCTCGAGGCACCGACGATCGCGGAGAAGATGGTGGCGGTGGAGGAGTGGCTGCGGGAGCGGAGCCGCTCGCGGCTCGAGGGACAGCCGGTGGTCGAGTATCTGACGGGCAGGCTGTTCGCTCCCGCCGGCATCCGCATTCAGGACGTCGTCGAGGAGGTCGGCTACAGCCAGCGTCACGTGCGTGGACTGTTCCGCCGCTGGGTGGGCGTGACGCCGAAGCAGTACGGTCGTATCCGTCGATTCCAAGAGGTTCTCGGTGCCGTAGCGCGGTCGTTCGGTTCGTTCGATGCCGCTGCCACCTACTACTCGACACCCGAAGGTGAGGCGAATGTCGACTGGGCCGACCTCGCGGTCGCCCACGGCTATTACGATCAGTCGCACCTGGTGCACGACTTCCGGCGCTTCTCGGGTTTGACGCCGACCGAGTACGTCACCGCCTTCCGCGGTCAGGCCAACTACCTGCCGATCGACTGAGTTCCGTTTTTTCCAAGCCAGCCGCTCGGCTGGCGGCGTACTGTTCCTTCGTCTCGACAACGAACCGACACGGAGGATACGCAGATGGATCTCTCGAGCATCAACTGGTTGGCCGTCCTCGCGGCGGCGCTCGCCAACTTCGTCATCGGTGGTATGTGGTACTCACCGGCGCTCTTCGGCAAGGCCTGGATGCGGGCCAACGACTTCACCGACAAGGACCTCGAGCGCGGCTCGCCGGCGGTCATCTTCGGTCTGTCGTTCGTCTTTTGCCTGGTGATGTCGGCCAACCTGGCGGCGTTCCTGGCCGGCCCCGACACCACGATCGGCTTCGCGGTCTTCGCCGGCGTCGCCGCCGGCTTCGGTTGGGCGGCGATGGGGCTCGGAGTGGTCGCCCTGTTCGAGCGTCGCCCGTGGAGCTACCTGTTGGTCAACGGTGGCTACCTGACGGTCTCCTTCGCGGTCATGGGCGCCATCCTCGGAGCCTGGCGCTGAGCGCGGCACGCTAGGCTCATCGAGGCAGCCGCTTCGAGCGGGCTTCGGTCACCCGGCGCGCGACCTGGGACGCGACCTCCGGAGTCCGCTCGACAGCGCGGGTGCGCCGGATCGCCGCCGTTGGTGGCGGTCCGCTGCCGGTGACGAACCCTGCTGGCCCGGTCAATCGGGCCGGCCTCTCCCAACCCTTCGATCGAACGCCTCGGTCGGTGTCGCCCGCGTCGGTCGCGCACGCGGCCGGTGCCGACCCGAGGCGCCCTGCAACCGCACGCCGGTTCGGCGCGAACAACCAAACGGTGGCCGCAGACGAGAGAGTCGCCGGCCGCCGGAAGGAGGCTCGATGTTCGATCGGATCGATCTGCCGTTTCTCGTCGCTGCTCTGGCCAGCTTTCTGGTCAGCGTGGCGCTGTGGTTTCTCGTCGACCACGACTATGGACTGTTCGTCGGCCTGTGGGTCCCCTCCATCCTGATCCTCTGGGTCGGTGTCCGGGTCCGCCTGGATCGGCGCTAGGGAGGGATCGGAGATGCCGGAACAACTGTTCGCGATCTTCGCTTTCGGCCTGGTGATCACGGGGATCGTCTATCTGGGACTGATGCGGGCCAGAGAGGCCGCCCGACGGGAGCGCCGTGCCGAGGCAGCCGACGACACGGGGGAGCGCGAGGGGCGGGAGACGTCGGCGACCGTCTCGGTTCGCGGCTCGGGATGAGGTCGTCGTGATCGTGTCGAGAACGCTTCGATCCCACCCCGAGAAGATCGAGCCAGGCTCCGGTCAGGAGTCGGTGTGGGACTATCCTCGGCCGCCCCGACTGGAGCGCTCCACCCGGCACGTCGAGGTGGTATTCAACGGGCGGTTGGTGGCCGACAGCCGCCGGGCGTGGCGTATCCTCGAAATGGGTCATCCGCCGGTCTACTACATCCCGCGCGACGACATCGGCGTGGAGTTTCTGCTCGAGGGCCCGCGCAGCACCTTCTGCGAGTGGAAGGGTCGCGCCCGCTATTTCGACGTCGAGGTGGACGAGCGAATCGCCGATCGGGCCGCCTGGTCCTATCCGAATCCGGTCGAGCGCTTCGCGCCGATTCGGGACGCGGTGGCGTTCTACGCCGGGAAGATGGACCTCTGCCGCCTCGACGGCGAGATCGTCGTGCCGCAGCCCGGGGAGTTCTACGGCGGCTGGATCACCGCCGACGTGGTCGGTCCGTTCGAGCGGCCGTCCGATCGCCCGCCCGACGGCAGCACCGACTCGGACCGCTCCTGAGCCGCCAGGCGCCGTCAGTCGCTCTCGCAGACCGCTTTGAGGTCGCGCAGATCCCGGCGCAAGGCCTTTCTGAGCGAGCCTCGGAAGAGGAAAGCGAGCCCACTCGTCAGCTTGGCGCTCGGGGAGACCGGCCGACCTTCGAAGGTCATCTCGACCCGGGTGCTCCCGTCGCCCGACGCGAAGATGTATTCGGTACGATACTTCGTGCCGTGCGACTCGGCTTCCACCACGTAGCGGCGTTTCTCGTCGAGCGCCGTGACCCACATCTCCTCGGTGGCCTCCTTGCCGAAGAAGGGACGGGTCTCTCGCCAGCGCGTGCCGACGGCCAGCCGGGGCGGGCCCTCCAGCACCTCGATCGCGGTGATGCCCGTGACGTTGCGCTGCGCGGAGTCGAGGTCGGTGAAGACGGCGAAGACCTCGTCGACCGGGGCTTCGATCGATACCTCCTCGGTAATCTTCATCGCGACGAGTCTATCCCGGTGCCGAGGGAGCGACCGTGCTCTCGGTAGGACTCGTCGGCCTACCGAACGTCGGCAAGTCGACCCTGTTCAACGCCCTGACCGCGGGCGAGGCCGGGGTATCGAACTATCCGTTCACCACCATCGACAGCAACGTCGGCGTGGTGCCGGTTCCGGACGCGCGGCTCGAGCGGCTGGCGGAGCTCGTCGATCCCGAAGAGACCACCCCCTGCTTCATCGAGTTCATCGACATCGCCGGCCTGGTCGAGGGAGCGAGCCGTGGCGAGGGTCTGGGGAATCGCTTCCTCGACGCCATCCGCCAGGTCGACGCCATCGGTCACGTGGTGCGCTGCTTCGAGGATGCCGAAGTGGCACACGTCTTCGGCTCGGTCGACCCGGTCCGCGACGTCGCCGTGGTCGAGACCGAGCTGCTCTTGGCCGACCTCGAGCTGCTCGAACGAGCGATGGCGAAGCGCGAGAAGGAGTGGAGCACCCGGCCGCGGGAGCATGCTGCCGAGCGGCAGCGCTGGCGACGGTACCGCGAGGCTCTGGGGGCCGGCCGCGCCCTGAGAAGGCTCGATCTCTCCGCCGCCGAGCGCGCCGAGCTGCGCGGCATGGGGCTGCTGACCGGTCGGCCGGTGATCTACGTGGCGAATGTCGGCGAGGAGAGCCTCGAGGGTGCCGACGGTGAGCCGGTGCTGGTCCGAACCCTGCGCGAGAGTCCGGAGGTCGCCGCCGCCGTGGTGCCGGTCTCGGCGCAGCTCGAATCGGAGCTCGCCGAGCTCGACGAAGCGGAACGCCGCGAGATGACGGCTGAGCTGGGGCTCGGAGAGAGCGGGCTCGAGCGGTTGGTGGCGACCGCCTTCGAGACCCTGGGGCTCATCCGTTTCTACACCCTGGTGAGCGAAAAGCTCCGAGCCTGGGAGATCGTCGCGGGTACCTCGGCGCCCCGTGCTGCCGGAAAGATCCACAGCGACATCGAGGAGGGGTTCATCCGCGCCCGCGTCGCCCGATCCGAGGATCTCCTCGAGCACGGCAGCTGGCAGGAGCTCCAGCGGCTCGGCCTGGTGCGCACCGAAGGGCGCGACTACGCCGTCCAGGACGGCGACGTGATCGAGTTCCTGTTTTCCTGATCGGAGCGGTCGGTCGGATCAGTCGCCGCCACCCGGCGGCTCCAGGCGGTGCGCCCGGTAGGCGCGGGCGACCAGCTCCCGATAGCGTGGATCGTCCCGCACCGGCGCCCAGGTCTCGGCGTAGAAGTGGTGAATGGCGAGACAGGCCCAGTCGGTGAGCTCGCGGGCGGCGGAGAAGCGCTCGAAGGCGCGCTCGATCTCGCCGAGTGCCAAGTGGGCGAAGCCGACCGCGAAGGCGTCGAAGTCGGGGTCCATCGCCTCGAGGACGGTTCTGGCGCTCGCCTCGTCGCCGGCGCGGACGTGGGTCAGTACGAGGGTCGCCTGCGCCCCGAGGCCGGCCCATTCGACGTCGAGACCGGACAACAGGTTCACGGCCTCCTCGTAGCGGCCGAGCTCGAGCAGGGGAAGGGCCTCGTAGAACGGCGCGGTGGTCCAGCCCGGTGAGAGCTCGCCGGCATGC
>JAWVZD010000181.1:0-5272 GCA_033722395.1 Thermoanaerobaculia bacterium
CTTCGCCCACCCCGCTCAAGGACTTGACGTACACCGACCAGTCGTTGCCCCGATCCGACGCGAAGGCCAGGCGGCTGCCGTCCGGGGACCACACCCCCGAAGAGTCGTTGCCCTGGTCGAAGGTGAAGCGTGTCCGCAGATTGCGCTCGATCTCGTAGATCCACAGGTCCTGGCTCCCCAGCACGGGGTCGATGATCCCCAGCGCGGCGAACTCGTCGTCCGGCGACAACGACACGTCGAGGAAGCGGGTGATCTCGTCGAGACTCGAATCGATGCCGCCGCTGCGGCCGAACCAGACGACCCTGGTGCCAGGCCGGTTCTGCCCGGTGCCGTAGACCAGAACACCGTTGTCGGAGGCGCTGAAGAGCCCCTTGGCGGAGCCCACCGAGATCAGCGTGACGTCGCTCGCCAGCGGCGCCGCGTCGCCGGCGAACTCGCCCGACGCGACGTCGAACGGGCGTGCCATCAGGGTCTCCTCGTGCAGAAAGAGGATGTGTCCCGAGGCGAACTCGGCGGCGGCCGGGCTCCTGAGCAGGATCTTCTCCTCGCTCTCCCCGTCGAGCGAGGCCCGGACGAGCTGGCTCTCGGTGTTCGCTCCCTCGACGCGCGTCCGCTCGAGATAGAGGAAGCTCTCACCGTCGGGCAGCAGCCGCGGGTGACGGTGGGAGACGTCGCCGTCGACCATCTCCGTCACCGCCGTCGCTTCGCCGCCACCAGCCGGCACGCGGTGAATCGGCGTGTTGTGAGCCGGCGCGAAGAGTATGGTGCCATCCGCGCCCCAGGAGCCACCCTTGCCGTTCGGCGCCTCGGCGAGCACCGTCGGCGGCCCGCCGGCGATCTCGATCCGCTTCAGATTTCCCTCGTCGGTGAAGAAGCCGAGCGAGCGACTGTCGGGCGACCAGAACGGATAGGCGGCGCCCTCCGTGTCCTGGAGCAGGCGGGCCCGGCTCTCGTCGAGTCGGCGCACGTAGAGCTCGATCTCGCCCGACTTCGCCCGAGCGGTGAGAGCGATCATGCTGCCGTCGGGCGACACCGTCGCCGGGCCGGGACTGGTCGGATCGAGATCGAAGGAGAGCCCCTCCGGCGGCGTGAGCGAGGCCTGCAGGAGCTGCCGCCCGGTCTCGGCTGGCTGCGGCTGCCCACGCAGCGCCAGCGCGACGACGGCGGCGAGCAGCAGCGCTGCCACGGCCCACGGCACCACGCGCTGCCAGAGCGGCACCGAGGTCGCGACGGGTGCGGGCTGCGGCTCGGCGGTCCTCTGGTGCGCTTCCGGATCGGCGAGGTACTCCTCGATGGCGATGCGCGCGTCGCCGATCGCCTGCAGGCGTTGCCGCACCTCCTTCCGGAGGCAGCGCTCGATCAGGTCGCGGATCGGGCCGGGAACGTCCGGCAGCACCGAATCGACATCGACGTCCTTCTGCAGCACCGCCGCCAGCACGTGCGAGGCGGTCTGGCCGGTAAAGAGCTGCTCGCCGGTGAGCATCTCGGTCAGCACGACCCCGAACGACCAGACGTCGGCGCGCCGATCGGCCGGCTGGGCCGCCGCCTGCTCGGGCGACATGTAGGCGGCGGTACCGCGAATGATCCCGGCCTGGGTCGCCGCCATCGTCAGGGTCGGAGAGTTCGCCAGCTCCTCCCCGGAGGTCGCCTCGACCTCGAGCGCCTTGGCGAGGCCGAAGTCGAGCACCTTGACCTGGCCCTGCGGCGTGAGCTTGACGTTGGCGGGCTTCAGATCCCGGTGAACGATGCCCTTGTCGTGCGCCGCCTCGAGCGCCTCGGCGATCTGGAGCGCGATGCCGAGCGCCTCCTCGAGCGGGATCGAACCGCGGCGCAGCCGCTCGGACAGATCCTCGCCCTCCACCAGCTCGAGGATCAGGAAACGCTTGCCGTCCTGCTCCTCCAGGCCGTGGATCCCGGCGATGTTGGGGTGCGACAGCGACGCCAGGAGCTGCGCCTCGCGCTCGAAGCGGGCCAGGCGCTGCTCGTCCTGGACGAACGACTCCGGCAGCGCCTTGACCGCAACCTCGCGGTTGAGCCTGAGATCGGTCGCTCGGTAGACCTCCCCCATCCCTCCCTCGCCCACCTTGGAGGTGACCTTGAAGTGAGAGATCGTCGTGCCGATCATGGAGGACATGTCGAGAGGCTCGCCAGGCTGACAGCAGCTCGGGTGGGTGGGGAGATCATACCGCTTCGAGGCGGCCGAGCGCACTCGGAGCGAGCATCCCCGAATCCCGGAGCGAGCACAGAGTGCGCCCACCCACCCGAGGCGAGCTCTCGCGAACGACGCCCCGGGGCGGGGCCGACCCCCTCTCCAGGTTCCCGACAGCTAGAATCGGTCTCGATCCCGCCACTCGCGACCATCCGATACCGATGCCCACCTTCCCCTCCTCGATCGAGATCGTCGACTCCCACACCGGCGGCGAGCCGACGCGCCTGGTGGTCGACGGCTGGCCGCAGCCGGAGGGGGAGACGATGGAGGCGCGCCGGGCGGATCTCGCCAGCCGCTGGGATCACCTGCGCCAGGCGGTGGTCCGCGAGCCGCGCGGCCACGACGCGATCGTCGGGGGGCTGCTGACGCCGCCGGTCGAGGAGGGCTCCGAGGCGGGGGTGATCTTCTTCAACAACGCCTCCTACCTCGGCATGTGCGGCCACGGCCTGATCGGCGTAGTGCGCACCCTCGAGCACCTCGACCGCGTCGAGCCGGGTACGGTGCGACTCGATACGCCGGTCGGTACGGTCTCGGCCGAGCTCCACGACGACAAATCGGTCACCATCGAGAACGTCCCCGCCTGGTGCGAGCGTCTCGACGTCGCACTCTCGGTGCCCGGGGTCGGACCGATCCGGGGCGACATCGCCTGGGGCGGCAACTGGTTCTTCCTGGCGCACATCACCGGGATCGATCTCGGGCTCACCAATCTCGAGGCGCTCACGGCGCTCACCAAGAAGATCCGCGCCGCCGTCGACGGGGCCGGCCGCGTCCCGGTGACCGACCGCGAGCTCATCCACGTCGAGATCTTCGGGCCGCCGACGCGCGACGACGCCGACAGCAAGAACTTCGTCCTCTGCCCGGGTGGCGACTACGACCGCTCGCCGTGCGGCACCGGTGTGTCGGCCAAGCTGGCGGTGCTCTTCGAGCGCGGCGAGATCGAGCTCGGCGAGCGCTGGCGCCAGGAGTCGATCACCGGCAGCCTCTTCACCTGCTGGCTCGAGCGCCGCGGCGACGATCTGGTGCCCTTCGTTCGCGGTCGCGCTTGGGTCACGGGGCGCTCGACGCTGCTGTTCGACCCCGACGACCCCCTGGCGGGCGGCATCGGCCTCTGAAGCTACTCCTCGAGGCGCAGCAACGACGGCGGCCGCGCCGCGCGCAGCCGCGCCGCCACCGCCTCGACCTCGGCTAAGACCCGGAGGACGTTCTCGGCGGCCAGCTTGCGCAGATCGTCCTCCGACCAGCCACGCTCGACGAGCTCGGCGAAGAGGTACGGATACTTCGACACGTCCTCGAGGCCTTCGACCAGCTCGGACTCCGACTCCGCGCCGTAGTAGTCGCCGCCGATGCCGACGTGCTCGATCCCGGCCACCCGGGCGACGTGTTCGACATGGTCGGCGACGGCGGAGATCGTCGCCCGCGGCGCCGGGCCCTTCTCGGCGACGTGCGCCTCGACGATGCGTCTCCACTCCTCGTCGGTCGACGCCTCGGCCAGCTTCGGCATCAGGTCGCCCTCCCAGTGCCGCACCTCCTCGGAGACGAAGGACGGGATGAAGGTCACCATGACGACGCCGCCGTTGTCGGCCAGGCGCTCGAGGATCTCGTCCGGGACGTTCCTGACGTGGGCGGTCAACGCCCGCGCCGACGAGTGGGAGAAGATCACCGGCGCCTCGCTCGTGTCGAGCGCATCCGCCATCGCCTCGGCGGAGACGTGCGAGAGATCGACCATCATGCCGAGCCGGTTCATCTCCCGCACCACCTCGCGACCGAACTCCGACAGGCCGCCGTGGCGCTTCTCGCCGGTGGCCGAGTCGGCCCAGTCGTTGGAGTTGAAGTGGGTGAGCGTCATGTAGCGCACGCCGAGGTCGTAGTAGGCGCGCAGCGCGCCGAGGGAGTTGCCGATCGTGTGGCCGCCCTCGATGCCGAGGAGCGACGCGATCCGCCCGGCCTCGAGCTCTCGGGCGATGTCGGCCACGCTCTCGGCCCAGCCCAGGTCCTCGTAGGTCGCGATCATTCGGCGTGCGATGTCGATCTGCTCGAGCTGGGCGCGCATCGCCTCGAACGGCTCCAGGCTGCTCGGCACGTAGACCGACCAGAACTGCACCCCGACGCCGCCCTCCCGGAGCCGCGGGATGTCGGTGTCCCAGCGCGCCCGCACCGAGATGTCGTAGCCTTCGACGTCGCCATCGAGCTTCTCGCGGATCACCCACGGCAGGTCGTTGTGGGTGTCGACCAGCGGTGTCTCGGCGAGGAGCTGCCGGGCCCGCTCGAGCGCATCATCGGTCACCTCGCCAGCGGGCTCACCGTCCCCCCGTGCCGCCGCCGGGAGGAGCGAGACGAGAAGCAGCAGGGTGAGAGCCCCGCGGCATATGGCTGTCGATCGGTTCATGTCTCGTTCCTCCGTTTCGAGGTCGGTCGTCGGCACCGTACGATGATACTCGCGAGGAGCGATACTCTCTCCTCCCGGGCGACTCCTTCGCAGATGGTGCACGAACGGCCGTCATCGCCCGGCCGGTAGCTGGTCGGCAGCCTCGCTGGCGCCCCGCTGGCGCCCCGACGAGCAACCCGGTCGATCGCCCCGGAGCAGGATCGGATCGATGTGAGCGCCACATCCGCCAACCGCCCCGACGTCATCGTCGTCGGCGCCGGCATCGTCGGCGCCGCCTGCGCCTACTATCTCGCCCTCGACGACCTGCGCGTGCTGGTGCTCGACTCGGGCATCGCCGGCGGCGGCACGACCGCGGCCGGCATGGGGCATCTGGCACTGATGGACGACTCGGAGGCCGAGTTCGCCCTCTGCCATCACTCGCAGCGCCTGTGGGCCGAGCTCTCTCCCGCGCTGCCGGCCGATTGCGAGGAGCTCACCTACGGCTGCCTGTGGATCGCCGAGGACGAAGAGGAGATGGAGCTGCTGCGCCCCAA
The DNA here is from genome assembly GCA_033722395.1 of Thermoanaerobaculia bacterium. Classification (GTDB taxonomy): domain Bacteria; phylum Acidobacteriota; class Thermoanaerobaculia; order Multivoradales; family JAHEKO01; genus JAWVZD01. The sequence continues at coordinate 5,129 of JAWVZD010000181.1, forward strand.
GATCGACTACTACCGCGAGCGCGGTGTCGAGGTGGAGCTGCTGGGCGAGCGCGAGCTCCGCCAGGCCGAGCCGCAGCTGGCGCCGGATCTGCCGGGAGCGATGCTGCTGCCGGAGGACCGTGTCATCTACCAGCTCGGCGCGAC
>JAWVZD010000182.1:0-5269 GCA_033722395.1 Thermoanaerobaculia bacterium
CGCGAAGGGGTCTTGTGGGATTGGAAAGTCGCGGCGTATATCTGGACGAAAGCGATCGCCGCCGGAATATTTCTGGTGCTATTTCTGGCTTCGGTACTCAATGTCGGCCCCCTCACCAATTCGACAATCTGGTTGGGACTTGTAACGTCACTTGTGTTGCTGGCCGTGACCGGATTTCTTCTGGTCAAAGATCTGGATCAGCCGCGGCGCTTTCTGTATGTCCTGCTTCGGCCGCAATGGCGCTCGTGGCTGGTACGCGGCGCCTTCGTCATCGGCGCTTACGCGCTCGGCCTGACCGCCCATCTGCTGTGGGGCTGGCGCTACCTCGTCGTCGGCGCCGGCGGCGCCCACGCGCCGCCCGGCTGGCTGGTCGTCGCCACCGGCGCCCTCGCTCTGGCCACCGCCGTCTACACCGCCTATCTGTTCGCCCAGGCGAAGGCGCGTGATCTCTGGCAGAGTCCTCTGCTCCCGGCACACCTCGCCGTGCAGAGCCTCCTCGCCGGGGCGGCGCTCCTCTACCCGCTGCTCGCGGCGCGGCCGGAGATCGCCCGCCCGACCGGCTGGCTTCTGGTCGGCTGCGCCGCCCTGCACCTGCTGCTGGTCGCCGGTGAGCTCACCCTCACGCACGGTACGGCGCACGCGCGGCGCGCCGTCGCCGAGATGACCCGTGGGCGGTACCGGGGCTTCTTCTGGACGAGTGTGGCGGCGATCGCCTTCTCGCTCACCCTTCCGATCACCGGTCTCTTCGCCGCCGCGGCCGCCCTGGTCGGCCTGGCGGCCTACGAGCACGCCTATGTCCAGGCGGCTCAGGCGGTGCCCCTGGCATGAGGAAGCGCGACAATGAGAGACCGCAAGCGAAGGAGCCCGATCTCGAGCGTCTCGAAGCGCGGCTCTCCGCCGCCCGGGAGGCGACCGAGGCACGCGGCGAGACCTTCTATCCCGGACCGAGCCGCATCCAGCTGGCGGCCTATCCGCCCAAGGAGCGCTGGGACGACTGGGTGGAGCTCGACGCCAAGGCCTGGCCCGAACGGCGCGAGCGACGCTACATGCTCGTGCCGACCACCTGTTTCAACTGCGAGTCGGCCTGCGGCCTGCTGGCGTACGTCGACAAGTCGTCGCTCCAGGTGCGCAAGTACGAGGGGAATCCGGAGCATCCCGGATCGCGCGGTCGCAACTGCGCCAAGGGGCCGGCGACCCTCAACCAGACCACCGATCCGGATCGCATCCTCCACCCTCTGAAGCGGGCCGGTCGACGCGGCGAGGGACGCTGGGAGCGGGTCTCCTGGGAGGAGGCGCTCGACGACATCGCCGCCCGCGTCCGCGGCGCGCTCGACGACGGCCGGCGCGACGAGATCATGTACCACGTCGGCCGGCCGGGCGAGGACGGTTTCACCGAGCGGATCCTGGCCGCCTGGGGCGTCGACGGACACAACTCGCACACCAACATATGCTCCTCGGGAGCGCGCGCCGGCTACCAGTTCTGGATGGGCATGGATCGCCCCAGTCCGGACCACGCCAACGCCCGCGTCATCCTGCTGGTGAGCGCCCACCTGGAGACCGGTCACTACTTCAATCCGCATGCCCAACGCATCATCGAGGGCAAGCAGCGCGGCGCCAAGCTGATCGTCTTCGACACCCGCCTCTCGAATACCGCTACCCACGCCGATCAGTGGCTGGCGCCGGTACCCGGCTCGGAGCCGGCGATCTTCCTGGCGGTCGCCAACTACCTGATCCGCGAGCGGCTCTACGACCGCGACTTCGTGCGCCGCTGGTGGAACTGGGAGGAGTACCTCGCAGCGCGTCATCCCGACGACCCTCCCACCTTCGAGAGCTTCGAGCGGCGGCTCGGAGAGCTCTACGCCGAGTTCGACTTCGATCGCGCCGCCGCGGAGTCGGGCCTCGAGGCGACCGATCTCGAGCAGGTGGCGGAGACGGTCGCCGCGGCGGGCTCGCGGCTCGCCACCCACAACTGGCGCAGTGCCGCCTCGGGCAACCTCGGCGGCTGGCAGGTCGCTCGCACCCTCTTCCTACTGAACGCCCTGCTCGGCGCAGTGGCGGTCGAGGGTGGCACCTACCCCAGCGCTTGGAACAAGTTCGTGCCCCGTCCGATCCACCTGCCACCGGCCCCCGAGCACTGGAACGAGCTCTCCTGGCCGCGCGAGTACCCGCTGTCGAACTACGAGCTCTCGTTTCTGCTCCCCCATCTCGTCAACCGCGGTCGGGGCCGTCTCGAGGTCTATTTCACGCGCGTCTACAACCCGGTGTGGACCAATCCCGACGGCTTCAGCTGGCTCGAGATGCTCACCGACGAGGAGAAGGTCGGCCTGCACGTCGCCCTCACCCCCACCTGGAACGAGACCGCCTATTTCGCCGACTACATCCTGCCGATGGGCCACTCCGGGGAGCGCCACGACGTCCATTCCTACGAGACCCACGACGCACAGTGGATCGGTTTCCGGCAGCCCGTCCTGCGAGCCGCTCGGGAGCGCAGCGGCGAAGCGCTGGGCGACACCCGGCAGTCGAACCCGTGCGAGGTCTGGGAGGAGTACGAGTTCTGGATCGATCTGACCTGGAGGATCGACCCCGACGGCGAGCGCGGGATCCGCCGCTGGGTCGAATCGAAGGCTCGGCCCGGCGAGCCTCTGTCGGTCGACGAGTACTACGGCTGGATGTTCGAGCATTCGGTACCGGGCCTGCCCGAGAGAGCCGCCTCGGAGGGGCTGGAGCCGCTCGAGTACATGCGGCGTTACGGGGCGTTCGAGATCGCCCGCGAGATCGGTCCGCTCTACGAGGCGGAGGTTCCCGACGAGGAGCTCGAGGACGTCGGTGAGGGGCGGTTCGGGCGCATCTACACCCGCGCACCGAAGCCGACCGGACCGAACGCGGTCGGCACGGCGGCCCCCGACGCCGACGCCGAGGGGCGGCGCCCGGTCGGCGTGCGGGTCGACGGCGAGATCCGGCGCGGCTTCCCCACCCCGAGCGGTCGGCTGGAGTTCTACTCCTCGACCCTCGAGGCCTGGGGCTGGGGCGAATTCGCGCTGCCGACCTACATCGAGAGCCACGTCCATCCATCGGTGCTGGCCGACGACCAGATGGTCCTGATCTCGACCTTCCGGCTGCCGGTCCACATCCACACCCGCAGCGCCAACGCCAAGTGGCTCGACGAGATCGCCCACACCAACCCGCTGTGGATCCACCCGCGCGACGCCGCGCGGCGCAACCTCGCGACCGGCGATCTGGTGCGGGTCGAGACCGAGATCGGCCATTTCGTCTTGAAGACCTGGGTCACCGAGGGAATCCGTCCCGGTGTCGTCGCCTGCTCGCACCACATGGGGCGGTGGCGCCTGTCCGAGGAGGGTCAGAGACAGCTCTCCACCACGGTCGACCTCGACCAGAGCGAGCGCGGCTGGTCGCTGCGTCGCGACGGTACGGTCCGGGGCTACGCCAGCGACGACCCCGACACGGCGCGGATCTGGTGGACCGACGCCGGGGTGCACCAGAACCTGACCTTCCCGGTCCACCCGGATCCGATCTCCGGCATGCACTGCTGGCATCAGGCGGTACGCGTGCGGCAGGCCGACGGTGACGATCGTTACGGCGACGTCTACGTCGACACGGAGCGCTCCCGGCGGGTGTTCGACGAATGGCTCGAGCGCACCCGATCGGCCGACCGCGTCTCGCCCGACGGGACGCGCCGGCCGCACTGGCTGATGCGACCCCTCCGGCCGGTGCGCGCGGCGTACCGGCTGGAGCGGCTCGACGAGAGCTGAGCCGCTATGGAGCTGCTGCGGGCTCTCGGCGCCCTGGCCGAACCGCCCATTCCGGAGCTCGGCCGGCTCGCCGCCGAGCTCGATCTCGGCGAGTTGCCATCGAGCGCCGAGCACACCGAGCTCTTCTCCTTCCAGTTGGTGCCCTACGCCTCGGTCTATCTCGACCCGAGCGGAATGCTCGGCGGCGAGGCGCGAGACCGTATCGCAGGCTTCTGGCGTGCCCTGGAGCTCGCTCCGCCGAAGGAGCCCGACCACCTCTGCACCCTGCTGACCGCTCATGCCGCCTGGAGTCGCGCCAGCGACGCGGCGTCCTCGGAGATGGAGCGTCGACTGTGGCGGCATCGGGCCACCGCCTTCCTGGGGGAGCATCTCCTCTCCTGGCTCGGCCCCTATCTCCTCGCCGTGGAGGCGCTCGCCGCCGGATCGTTCTACGGTCGTTGGGCAAGGCTGCTGGCGCACGCGGTGGCACGCGAGCGTCGACGTCTCGCACCCCCGCTCGAGCCGTCGCAGCACCACCGTCTCAGCCGCGCACTCGACGACGCCGATGCGGAGAGCCCGGACAATCTGGCCGCAGCGCTCCTGGCGCCGATCCGCAGCGGCCTGGTCCTGACCCGCCGCGACCTGGCGCGGGCGGCGCGCCAGCTCGGTCTCGCCGGGCGCATCGGCGAGCGCCGCTACATGCTGCTCGCCCTCGACGGCCAGGATCCGGCGGCGCTGCGAAACTGGTTGATCGACCTCGCCCGCGAGCGGCGCGCCCTCTATCGCGAGCGGGCCGAGCGCTCCGATCCGACCCTGGAGATCTGGGCCGAGCGCGCCGGAGCGACGATCGCCCTCCTCGGTTCGCGCGCCTCCTCCGACGACGACTCCTGAGGCGGATCCCGCCCTGGGGTGTCGCCGTTCGGGCGGTCCGCTTCTGCTAGGCTGTCGGGGTCGTGGCCCGACGAGTCCGCATCCTGCTGGCCCTCCTGTTGCCGGCGCTCAGCGGCGCCGGTACGCTGCTGGGACCGCACGACGGCGCGCACTTCGAAGGCGCGCCGACGGAGCCACGGATCTGCGCGGCGGCTTCCCACGCCGAGCCGACGGACCATCTCGAAGCCTCCGGGTCGCGCGAAACGGCCACTTGCTTCGCCTGCCTCCTCCGACTTCCCGGCGCGGCGACCCTCGCCGGGCCGGCGCGGCTCGACAGGGAACCGGTCGTCGAGCAACGGTCTTCGGTGCCGTTCGTCGACCCCAGCCTGCGACCGGTCGCCGCACGACTCCCGTCGCGGGCACCCCCGCTCGCCTGACGGAGCCCAGTTTCAACAGCCGTTCGTTCCGGTGGAGGTCTCTGCCTTCGCGAGAGACCCCATCCCCGAATCGACCACGAGGAGCCCGTAGTGAAACACGATCGATCGAGCTTTCGAAGACCGACCCTGTCCCTTCTCCTCAAGATCCTGCTCGTGCTGTCGGCGGTTTCACCCGGCGCAGCAACGGCGCAGTCGCAGGAGGTCGAGGAGGAG
>JAWVZD010000183.1:0-5246 GCA_033722395.1 Thermoanaerobaculia bacterium
TCGCGCCGCGGCTCGATGCCGAGGGCGAACTCGGCGTCCGCGAAGCGCTCACCGCGGTCGTTGAGGAGGAGTGTGTTGACACCGTAGCGGAACGGGAAGCTCATGCTGGCGGTGATGAGGACGTCCTCCCAGCCGTCGGCGTTCAGGTCGCCGACCGACAGGCCCCACGGCCAGTAGTTCTCGGTCCCGAGCGCGTCGGAGACCTCCTCGAAGCGCCCCTCGCCGAGGTTGCGGTAGAAGGCGTTGCCGAAGATGTTGTCGCCGCTTCCCTGCAGGAACTCCTCGCTCCAGGTGTTGATCGACTTGCGCTTCTCGATCGGCGGCTCGACCTCCATGCCCATGTCGGAGTGCATGTCGGTCAAGATCAGGTCGAGCCAGCCGTTGTTGTCGTAGTCGAAGAAGGCGATGCCCATCGCTCCCCACGGGGTGCGCGGGAAGTACCTCTCGGTGGCCTCTGAGAACCGGCCGCCGGTGTTGAGCCAGAGGTGATCGTCGCCCTGCATGTTGAGCACGTAGAGATCGAGCCAGCCGTTGCGGTCGACGTCGGCGAAGGCGGCGTCGCCGTTCCAGCCAGGATCGACCAGCCCGGTCTGCGCCGAGACGTCGTCGAAGGTGCCGTCTCCGCGGTTGCGGTAGAGGATCGAGTGCTCGGCACGCTCGGGTTTGAGATGTCCCTGGAAGGCGTCCTCCATGCCGATCCAGTAGCCATCGCCCATCTCGTCGGTGGTGAAGACGCCGACGTTGGTCAGGTAGAGGTCGAGGAAGCCGTCGCGGTCGTAGTCGAAGAAGGTGGCCGCCGAAGAGTGACCGACGTAGCCGACTCCGGCCCGCTCCGAGACGTCCTCGAAGCGGCCGCTCCCGTCGTTCTCGAACAGCAGGTTACCCATCTTCACCGTGGTGACGTAGAGGTCGGCATCGCCGTCGTTGTCGATGTCGGCGAACGAGGCGGCCATGGAGATGCGGTCGGCCACCGCCACGCCGGCGCGCTCGGTGACGTTCTCGAACCGCCCCTCGCCGAGGTTGCGCCACAGCTCGTTGGCCCCTGTCTGGCTGGTGAAGTAGAGATCGATCTGCCCGTCACCGTCGACGTCGGCGGCGGCGACACCGTTGCCGTGGTCGTAGTGCACCATCTTGTACTCTTTGCCACCGTCGTCGACGAAGCGGTGCTGGAAGGTGATGCCGCTCGCCGGCTGCCGGTCCTCGAAGCGGAAGTCGTGCCGCACCGAGAGACCCTCGATGCGGGCGAGCTGCTGGCGTTGGCGCACGGCGAGCATGTTTTCGCCGACGTCGACCTCGGGGACGTTCAGCGTGCTCGGCTCGCCCTCCTGCCCGGCGGCCGGCACGAGCGCGGCCAGGCCGACGGTGAGGACGAGCGCCGTGACGGTTCCGGCGGTACGGGCGGCGCGGGAGACAGGGAGCAGGGCGTGGGGCATCGACATCGGGGATTCTCCTAGCTTTCGGCGCGGTCGCTGGCGGGCGGACCTTCGGTGAGGCGGTGATAGCGGCCGATGGCCTCCCGGGCCTCTTCCATCGAGCCCATGGCGATCAGCGCATGTCCCAGCACGTTCCAGGCTGCGGCTGCTCGTGGTTCGAGGCCGACGGCGATTCGTAGGAGCGCCGCGGCCTCCTGGGCTCGGTCGAGCGCCACGAGAGCGTGTCCGTATTCCGTGGCTACCTCGACGGCGAGAGCCACCTGTGCGGGCGGGCTGCCCGTGGAAAGCTGGTGCACGGTGCCGAGCCACGGCTCGAGGGCTTCGGCCGCCGCTTCGATCTCGCCCGTCTGGTAGAGCGCCCGTGACAGCAACACCGCGGTCGACGGGTCTGCGATCGGTGCGGCCTCGAGGAGCCGGCGGGCCGCCGCAGCCTCTCCGGTCGCCAGGTACGACTCGGCCAGCAGGCGTCTGAGATCGGCGTCCAACTCGGGGGGATGGGAGCCCCAGGCCCGCTCCAGGAGCTCGCGCGCCCGATGCGGTGCGCCCCGTCGCAAGGCGAGCTCGCCACGGAGCAGGATGGCGCCGGGGTCGTCGGCCGGCACTCGCTCGAGCGCCGTCGCGGCGCGGGCCGGAAGCCCGATCTTCAGGGCGGCGGTGGCCAGGGCGAGCGCGGCGGCGCTGTCCTCCGGTTGCCCTTCGACGTAGGCGGAGAGAATCCGGTAGGCCTCGGCGAAGCGACCGTGCTGGCCGAGGTAGAGTCCGAAGCGGCGCGCCGCCTCCGACTCGGGCGCGATCTCCGCCGCGCGGCCCATCCAACCCTCGGTCGCGTCGACATCACCCAGCGCGAAGGCGGCGCGGGCAGCGCTTACCAGGACGAGAGTACTCGCCTCCGGCCGTTCGGCGAGGGGCTGTAGGACGGCGAGGGCTCGCTCCGGCCGATCGACGTCTAGGTAGAGAGCGCCCAGGAGACCGAGCGCCGGGGCAGGCAAGCCGTCCTCGGAAGCCCGCTGCTCGAGGGTCTGGATCGCCTCTTCGACCCGCCCGGCCTGGGCCAGCCGGATCGCCTCGTCGACGGTACGTCTCGTTTCGTTCTCGCTCTGGGCCGCCGAGGCGACCGGCGTGAGGAGGACGAGAGTCAGCAGCGGCAGGACGAGCACAGTCGATCGCATGGCACCGAGTGGGCGCGGGGCGATCCGGCCGATCGATCGATCCGGCGGTGCCGCGCTCCTTCGCCGGTGAGAGGGGGATGAGCGGCGCGATCCTTCGATCGGCGTTTGAGGTCGATGCTGGAGGCGCTCAGCGCTCCGCCAGGGCCTCGCGGCTTGCCACGACGGCGTCCGAGTCGCTACACTTCGGCGCGCTCGGCGCGACCGCTCGCGGTCGGGACGGGCCACGCGGCGGACGGCAGGCCCGCACACACAGACCCCGGCGGGCACGGCGAGACGGCCGGCATAGCTCAGGGGTAGAGCAACTGCCTTGTAAGCAGTTGGTCCTCGGTTCGAATCCGGGTGCCGGCTCCAACGCTGCGATAAGGTTGGTTTGACACGTGGAGGTGTGGCCGAGCGGTCAATGGCAGCAGACTGTAAATCTGCCGGGCTAAGCCCTACGGTGGTTCGAATCCATCCACCTCCACCATCTCCATTGCACCGAAACCACTCCCTCGAGCGGGAGTAACTCAGTGGTAGAGTCTCGGCCTTCCAAGCCGTTGGTCGCGGGTTCGATTCCCGTCTCCCGCTCCATCTCTCGATCTCTTCAGCAGGGTCTTCCTGCGAACGAATGGCGCCGTCCGTCTTCGTCGGGCCGACGGATCAGGGTGGGGTCGCATTGATCGGTACGAAGCTCTCCCACTACGAGATCACCGCCAAGCTCGGTGAGGGTGGTATGGGCGAGGTCTATCGTGCCCGGGACACGAAGCTCGGGCGCGAGGTGGCGATCAAGGTGCTGCCGGAGGCGTTCACGTCCGATCCCGAGCGCTTCGCCCGCTTCGAGCGCGAGGCGCAGGTGCTGGCGTCGTTGAATCATCCCAACATCGCCGGAATCTACGAGCTGGCGGCGGACGACGCCACCCATTTCCTCGTCCTGGAGCTGGCCGAGGGCGAGGACCTGGCGGAGCGGCTATCCGGCGGATCGATCCCGATCGCGCAGGCTCTGGAGCTCGCCCTCCAGATCGCCGAGGCGTTGGAGGCGGCGCACGACAAGGGCATCGTCCACCGGGACCTCAAACCGGCGAACATCATGATCGGCCCCGAGGGGCGGGTCAAAGTACTCGATTTCGGGCTCGCCAAGGCATGGGAGGTCGATCGAGAGGATGCGGACGACCCGTCGCTCTCGCCGACGTTGACCGCGCAGATGACCCAGGCCGGCACCCTGCTCGGCACGGCCGCCTACATGAGTCCCGAGCAGGCCAAGGGTCTCGCGGTCGACAAGCGGGCGGACATCTGGGCTTTCGGAGTGGTGCTCTACGAGATGCTCACCGGCGAGAGGCTCTTCGCCGGCCCGACGGCGCCGGAGACACTCGCCAGCGTCCTGACGAGAGAGGTCGATCTCGAGGCCCTTCCGCCGGCGACTCCGGCGACGATCCGCCGCCTGCTCGGCTACTGCCTCGAGCGCGAGCCGAGGAACCGTTTGCACGACATCGCCGACGCCCGCATCGTGATCGCCGAGACAGTGGCCGGGGATGCCGAGGAGATCGGATCGCCCGGCGGGGACGCGGTCACCGCCGAGCCCTCCCGCTGGCGCCTCCTGCCGTGGCTGGTCACGGCGCTCGCCGTGGCCGTCGCGGCGGCGAGCTGGTGGGTCGGGCGGAGCGATGCGCCAGCGACGAGCTCGATCGTCGCCACCCTGCCGCCGCCGCCGGGCACCTCGTACTACCTGCGTGGCACGAATCCGGCGCCCGCGACGCTCTCCCACGACGGCGGCCGGCTGGTCTTCGGGGCCGTCGACGCCGATTCGGTCACCCGGCTCCGGGTCCGCGACCTCTCCACCGGCGAGCAACGGGATCTGGTCGGGACCGAGGGCGCGCAGTACCCGTTCTGGTCGCCGGACGGCGAGTGGATCGGCTTCTTCTCGAGGCGCGAGCAGAGCCTGCGTAAGATCCCCGCGACGGGCGGCACGCCGATCACGATCTGCCGTGCGGTCGACGGCAAAGGGGGGAGCTGGAACCGCGACGGGGTGATCCTCTTCTCGCCCAACCCGGGCGCCCCCGTCTACCAGGTTCCCGCCGAAGGGGGCGAGCCGACGCCGGTCACCTTCCTCGAGGACGAGCGCTACAACTCCCACCGCCACCCGAGATTCCTCCCGGACGGACGGCACTTCCTTTATCTGGCCCGCTCGCCCGAGGCGGAACGGAGCACGGTCATGCTCTCCGATCTGACGGGTAGCAAGCCGAGGGCTCTGCTGGACACGGCGACCCACGCGGAGTACGCGTCCGGTCACCTGCTCTTCCTGCGCGAAGGCACCCTGCTGGCACAACCGTTCGATCCGGAGGCGCTCGAACTCTCGGGCAGCGCTCTCTCCGTGGCGACCGGTGTCGACGGGGCCGAAAGCACGGGCTTGGCACTCTTCTCCGCCTCTCAGACCGGCCTGCTCGTGATCCATCGGGGCGTTCACCTGCGACCCGTACAGCTAGAGCTCAGGGATCGCTCCGGCGACCTCCTCGACCAGCTGGCCACGCCACGCGCGGTATTCCGCGACATGGAGTTCTCCCCCGCCGGGGATCGGATCGCCTACTCGACCGCCGGGGCGTCGCAGGACGTCTACATTCTGGATCTCGCCCAGCGCACCGAGCTCAGGTTCACGCTCGAGCCGAGCGAA
>JAWVZD010000184.1:0-5235 GCA_033722395.1 Thermoanaerobaculia bacterium
GACCAATCGCACCTCGAAGTGGCTCGGCCCGGTGTTGAGGCGGATGTGGTCACTCGCCAACTCCCGTCCCGCCTCGTCCAGGGCCACGGCACGCAGGTCGTGGAGCCGGGGGGCGCGGCCGAGATCGATCTCGACCGACCACGGCGGGCGTCGTTTGCTCATCAGCGGCCGGTCGTCGAGCTCGAAGCGCACCTTGTCGATGCGATCACCGCTGGCGCGCGCGGCGACGCGGAGCTTGCCGGTGAGGAGTCCTTTCGGTGGCGGCAGCAGGGTGAGAGAGTGATCGCCCGTCGAACCGGTCGGCGACTCCGGGCCGGCCGCCACGATCGGTACCTCGATCGCTCGCTCGACACGGTGGACACGGTGGGCGTCGAGGCACGCGATGCGGAGGACGAGCGAATAGCGACCGGGAGCCAGATGACGCTCGAAGACGATGGGCGCGGTGTTTTCGACCGCCGCCGAGCGCGGCACCGCCAGGCGGTAGCGGAAGCTGTCGAACGGCTCGTCGCGACGGAAGAGCTCACCGTCGACGAGGAATCGCAGGCTGTCGATCTCGTCGCCGGCGGCGAGCTCCCGCCAGGGTGCGGCGACGGCGATGCGGACGATCGACCGGTCGCCTCGTCGACCCGGGTAGCTCACCTCGAGAGTGGCCGGAAAGAGCGGCGTCGCCGGCTCGACCGCGGTCGTGCCGCGGCGGAAGGCGTCGAGCCAGTCGCTGTCGGGTGCCGGGGTGGCGGCGTTGCCGACCGACAGGACGGATCCCAGGACGAACAGCAGCGCCGCTCGGACGATCGGGGTCCGGCGGTCGTGGGGCAGAATCGAGGCGAGCCGAGGTTCCCCTGGCGCTCTCACGGCAGGGGGAGGATACCCGAGCTCCCGTCGGATCGCGACATCTACCGCTACGGGTAGTAGCCGCTCATCGTCTTGGCATCGAGGCCGTCCGGCACCACCTCGACCTCGATGGTGCGGAAGCTCTCGGTGTCACCCGTGTTGGTGGACTGGTAGGCGAGGTAGTAGCGCGATCTGAGCTCGTGCTGAATGGTCTGGTAGATCGCCGCCAGCTCGTCGGCCGAGTCGATGAAGAACGACTGGCCACCGGTCTCCGCCGCCAGGCGCTCGAGTCGTTTGCGATCGATCCGATCGGTCTTCTTGTACTCCAGTCCGATGGCGTAGATGGCTACCCCGGCGCGGCGGGCGTACTCCAGCGTGTCGTCGAAGGTGAAACGACTCGACTCGTCCTTGCCGTCGGAGAGGATCACCAGGGCGCGCTGACCCTTGACACCGTTGAAGTAGTAGAGCGAAAAGACGACCGCGTCGTAGAGCGCCGTGCCGCGCTCCGCCTTCAGGCCCGCCAGGCCGGTAGCGAGGTCCTCGATCTCGTTGGTGAGCTTGACCGCCAGCGTCGGGTGGTCGTTGAAAGTGATCAGGGTCGCGCGGTCCTTCGGCCCGATCGCCTCCTCGAAGAAGCCGAGCGCGGCCTGCTTGGCCACCTCCATGTTGGGCTCCATCGATGCCGATACGTCCACTACGACGCCGGCGTGGATCGGCAGGTTCGACACCCGGTCGAATCGCATCGGCGTCTGGGGAACACCGTCCTCCAGGACGCGGAAGTCGGCTTCGGTCAGGCCGTCGACCGGGCGCTTCTGCTTGTCGGTCACGGCGATGTAGAGCTCGACGAACTGAACGTCGACCTCCTCCAGGTAGTCGGGGGCGTTGACGAAGACCAGATCCTCCGTGCTGTTGCCGTCCGGCTGGTAGGCGACGGCACTTACGTAGGCGACCTCCTCGTCCGAAGGCAGCAGGATCGGCTGCTCCCAGGGGGGTTGGAAGAGCGTCGCCACCAGGTCCTCGTTGAGGTAGAACTCGACCTTCTCCACGCGGCGCTCCTCCGGCACCTCGACCTCGGCCACCGCTCGCAAGCTGCCACTGTAGTCGGCTCCCTGGCGAGGCTCGAGCAGTCGCACCTCGAAACGGTGTCTGCCCGAGTTGACCACCAGCTCGTCGCGCGCCACCTCGTTGCCGGCACTGTCGAAGGCGACGGCGGTCAGCAGCCGTCGTCGTGGCAGCGAGCCGAGATCGAGCTCGACGCTGTAGGGCGGCGTGCGCTTGGTGAACAGCGGTCGGCCGTCGAACGAGAACTCGACCTCGGCGATGTCGGGCCCGCTGACCAGCGTGTTGAAACGCACCAGGCCGGCCAGCAGATTGCCGGTCGGTGGCACGATCTGCAGGGTGTTGTCGCCCGAGTCGAGCGCGGCGTTGGCCTCCGCCAGCATCCGGGCCGTCTCGGGATCGGCGGGTCGCGTCGGCGCTCGCCCCTCGACGTACGGCACCTCGATCTCGCGTAGCTCGCTATAGACCTTGTCCGAATTGAGGTCCTCGAGCTTGAGGATCATCTGGTACGCCCCGGGTCGGAGCTTGCGCTCGAAGACCAGCGGCAGCTTCTCGGACTGCAGGCTGTCCTGCCGTAGGTTGAACTGGTAGTGGAAGTTGTCGAACAGCGAGTCGTCCTGCAGCACCTCTCCGGTGAGAACGAAGTTGTAGGTCGGTACGCCGCCGAGATCGGATGTTCCGATGGCGCCGGGCTCGACCAGCAGGGCGGCCTGCACGACGGTGCGTGTCTGAAAGCGTCCCGGAAAGGTGAGCTCGAGCTCGGCCGGAAAGCTGGGGGTGCCCTCCGGAACGTCGGTGCTGAAGGCGTTGAACGTCGCCACCCACTCGGTGCTGTCGAGCTCGTTGCGCGGCCGCCTGAGCTCGAGCATGCGCGAGTTGAACTCCATCGTTCCCTGCCTGAGGAGGAAGTTGATGGCGCCCAGGATCTCGTCGCTATCGGCGCAGCTCGAGTCGATCTCCTGGAAGACCCGCCCCGGATTGGCCGTCGGCGAGATGAACTTGGAGAGCGTCGACAGCCCCTCGGCAGGGTCCCATATGCGGTAGTTGCTGTCTCCGAAGCGCTGATAGAACAGGAGCAGCATGTCGAAGCCCGGTCCGTTGGGCTGCATAGCGCGGTAGAACCAGATCTCGAGCGGCCAGACCGCCGTGCAGTTGCTCGTCAATCGACCGGCGGGATCGCCGTTGAGCATGTAGATGAGGGCTCGCTCGTCCTCCATGCTGCCGAACTCGAGCCGAGCCTGCTCGATGCGTCGCTCCCAGCGCGAGCGGAACTCGTTGCGGGCGGTCGAGGGATAGGGGTCGCGCTGGCGCCAGAACTGCTCGATGAAAGCATCCCGCTGGTAGTCCTTTTCGAGCTCGAGAAAGGCCTCCAGCTCGGTCTCGGTGATCAGCAGCTCGACCGCAGCCAACCAGTCGCGGTACTCGGCTTCGAGCTGTTCGATCCTCTGGCGCTCCTTGCGACTGTATCGCTCGAGTCCCTCGGCCTGCGGGACGATCGCCGAGAGAGCGAGGAGGAGAAGCGCCAGGGAGGCACAGACGATGAGACGTCGCGGCGACATGCTTGGTATCCTAGCTGGCCCGATCGGGCGGGCGTACGAGCGGCACGGCGGTCCGGCGGACGGCCGGTAGCCGATCGTACGACACGGTATCGATCTGCAAGCTCCCTGCCAGCCCGCGGACCGCCGTCGCGAAGGGACCGGGAGGCGGATCCGGGAGTTTCGCCGTCCGCCACCGACGGGTAGGTGCGAGGAGTCGTACGTGACTGCCAGCGGATACTTCGATCACAACGCCACGACGCCGCTCGATCCGCGCGTGCGCGAAGCGATGCTTCCCTGGCTGGGCCAACGGTGGGGAAACCCATCCTCGGCGCACCGCTTCGGCCGCATGGCCCGTGAGGCGGTGGAGCAGGCACGCGACCGGGTGGCGACACTTCTCGGTGCGCGGCCGGTCGAGATCGTCTTCACCGCCAGCGGCAGCGAGGCGAACAACACCGTCGTCGCCTCCTGTTGTCCTCCCGGGGGGACGGGCCGATTGGTGGTGTCCGCGCTGGAGCACCCGTCGGTGCGCCGCGCCGCGGCACGGGCGGCCGGTCACGGCTTCGAGGTGGTTACCGTGCCGCCGGGTGTCGACGGTCTGGTGTCGGCCGAGGCCTTCGCCGGCGCCCTGACCGGAGAGACCCGACTCGCCTGTCTGATGCTGGCCAACAACGAGCTCGGCACCATCCAGCCGGTGCGCGAGGTCGCCGAGGTCTGCCGTCGCCACTCGGTGCCGCTGCTCTGCGACGCCGTGCAGGCGGCCGGCAAGATCCCCGTCGACGTCGGCGAGCTCGGCGCCGACTTCGTGGTCGTCGGGGCCCACAAGTTCCACGGTCCGACGGGAGCGGCGGCCCTCTGGGTGCGGCCGGGCCGCGATCTCGAGCCGCTGCTCGTCGGTGGATCGCAGGAGCGTCGCCGCCGTGCCGGCACCTCGGACGTGGCGGCCCTGGTCGGTTTCGGACGGGCCTGCGAGCTGGCGTCGAGCGAGCTCGCCGAACGGGGCGCGCAGCTGTCGGTCCTACGCGACCGCTTCGAGTCAGGACTGGAACGGATCGCGGGCGCCACGGTGCACTGCAAGCGGGCTCCTCGCCTGCCGAACACCAGTCATGTCGCCTTCGACGGCGTCACCGCCGCCGATCTGATGATGCGGCTCGATCTCGCCGGGCAGGCGGTCTCGACCGGCTCGGCCTGTTCGTCCGGCGCCGTCGAGTCGAGTCCGGTGCTGGCGGCGATCGGGCTCGACGAGGCGGAGGCCCGGGCGTCGTTGCGGGTGAGCTTCGGGATCACCAACACGGCCGACGAGGTCGACGAGCTCCTGGCGGTACTAAGGCGCGAGCTCGAAGCCCTCGGGGTGGTCGCATGAGGGCGACCGACAACGGGACGACTGCCGTGGCGATGAGCGGCGGCCTCGACTCGTCGGTGGTGGCCTGGTTGCTGTCGCGGGACGAGGCGCCGGTCGTCGGGCTGTCGATGCTGCTGTGGGACCGGGCGGACGAGCCGCGGCACGGCCGCTGTTGTGGGGCTCTCGACCTGGGCGACGCACAGCGCGTCGCCGCCCGCTGCGGCATTCCGCACTACACGCTGCGTCTCGAGGAGGAGTTCCGTCGCGCCGTGGTCGACCCGTTCGTGCAGGGATACCTGGACGGCGAGACGCCGGTTCCGTGCACCGCCTGCAACACCTGGATCAAGTTCGGCGTGCTGTTGGAGAAGGCGCGCGCCCTGGGCGCCGATCGGCTGGCGACCGGGCATTACGCCCGCATCGTCGAGGGAGTCGACGGCCCAGAGCTCCACACGGCGCGAGACGGGGCCA
>JAWVZD010000185.1:0-5222 GCA_033722395.1 Thermoanaerobaculia bacterium
CGGCGGCAACATCGTGCCGGTGACCTCGTTCTCGTATCAGGACGTGGGGATTCGCATCGAGCTCGAGACACGCATCCATCACAACCAGGAGGTCACGCTCGACATCCACGTCGAGGTGAGCCAGATCTCGGGCAACGTCGAGGGTTCGCAGGGAGCGGTCCAGCCGATCATCGGGACGCGCAACATCGAGTCGACGATCCGCCTGCGGGACGGCGAGACCAACTTCATGGCGGGCCTCATCCGGACCGACGACGTCAACAGTTCGGCCGGCGTGCCCGGGCTGGCCGACATCCCGGTCGTCGGCCGCCTGTTCTCGAAGAAGACGACTCAGCAGCAGCGCACCGACGTCGTTCTGACGATCACGCCGCACATCGTGCGGTCGCCCGACATCTCCGAGCGCGATCTGGAGCCGATCTGGGTCGGGACCGAAGCGAACATCACCTTCCGCGGTGGCAGCCCGCAGGTGGAGTCTCCGGTCGAAGGACCGTTCGAGCGCGAGGAGGACGCCGAACAGCTGCAGGAGATGATCCGGCAGCGGCTCGAGAATCTGCCGCGGGGTCTGCGCGGGCAGGGCGAGGGTAGTGCCGAGGAAGGGGAGGGCGAGGCGGAGAGAGGATTGGTTCCTCGGCCGCGGCGGAACGTGCTCGACCAGCCGGCCGAGTCCAGCGAACCGCCCGAAGAAGAGGACGAGCCGCCCGGGATCGCTCCGGTCTCCTGGCGGGGTGCCGAGCTGCGTCTCGTGCCGGCCCGGTTGCCGGGGACCGGTCGCCCTGTCGCCGAGGTCGTCTCTTCCGAGAGCTCGTCTCCGAAGGCACCCGTACGCCTCGGATTCTCTGCCGAGCCGGCTCTCACCGTACCCCTGGAGCAGCTCTTCGAGGTCGCGCTCGAGGTCGATGCTCGGCAGCCGGTGGCACATCTGCCGATCATTTTGTCGTTCGATCCCGAGGTACTCGAAGTAGCGGAGGTTTACGAGGGCGACTTCTTCGCCGGAAGCGGGACCGTGCTGGCGGACCATTCGACACCGGGCCGTTTGGTCGTGGGTGCGAGCCAGCTCGGTACGGCTCCCGCGGTCAGCGGAAAGGGCACGGTCGTGACGATCCTGTTTCGCGCCGTCGGTGCCGGTACGACCCGTCTCGCCTTCCGGCAGGGCCGCGCCCTCGGCTCCGATCTCGAGCCCGTGGGTCCGGTCGCTCGCGGTCGCCTCGAGATCACGGCGGACCCGGAGGCGCCGCCGTTGGCACCGCCCGAGCGCCCGCCTCGACCACGCGTCGCTTGACGATGGACGGACCTCTCCTGCGTGCCTGGGAAAGCGGGTCGACCTGCCGCAGGGATCGATCCCGCAGTACCTCGCCGAGTGGGGACCGGCGGTGCGGCTACAGCCTCATCGAGCTCGTCATCGTGGCTCTCCTCCTGACGATCCTCGCCGGGATCGCCTTGCCCACCGGCAAGTACGTCGTCAAGCGACAGAAGGAGATGGAGCTACGCCAGGCGTTGCGGCACCTGCGCTTCGCCATCGACGAGTACAAGCGGTACAGCGATGCCGGCCTGATCGAGAAGGAGCTCGGTACCGAGGGCTACCCCAGCGAGCTCGAGCAGCTCTATGAAGGGGTGGATCTGATCGGGCAGGTCGGCCGAGAGGTCAAGTTCCTGCGCCGCCTGCCGGTCGATCCGATGACCGGAGAGGCGGATTGGGGCTTGCGGAGTTACAACGACGACTGGGACTCGACGAGTTGGGGAGGAGAGAACGTGTTCGACGTCTACTCCCTGTCGGAGGGTGTCGGCCTGAACGGCATCCCGTACTCGCAATGGTGAGCCGATCGCAGCGGAGCTCGAGCCTCGGCCGCCGGTGCGCTGGGGGCGGCTTCACCCTGCTCGAGCTCATCATCGTCATCGCGGTGATCGGAATCCTGGCCACAGTGGCCTTGCCGAACCTGAAGAACGTGCCGCGCAGAGCGTCGGAGGCGGCGCTCAAGACCGATCTGAACACCTTCCGCAAGACGATCGACCAGTACAAGGCCGACAAGGGCGCCTATCCCCCGTCGTTGGAGACCCTGGTCGACGAAGGATATCTGCGCAAGATCCCTCCCGATCCGATCACCAAGAGCCGCGAAAGCTGGATCCTGGTCTACGAAGAGATCGATCAGTATGGCGCGGCGGAGACCGATTCTCCGGAAGGCGATCAGCCGGGGATCATCGACGTGCGCTCGGGGGCCCCGGGCGAGAGTCTCGACGGGACGCCGTACAGCGAGCTTTGACGTGGGGGCGATGAGTCGGTCCGCAGCGCCACGGTCGGGACCCGATCGACGGAGCTCGGCGCGACGCGCCGTGGCCGCCGAGGGCGGCTACACCTTCGTCGCCTTGGTAGTCTTTCTGATCGTCCTCAACATCGGCCTGGCGGTGGCCATGCCGCTGTGGAGCAAGGTGGTGCAGCGCCACCAGGAGGCCGAGCTCGTCTTCCGCGGATTGCAGTACGCCGAGGCGATCCGGGTCTTCCAGGCGCGCTTCGGGCGGCCGCCGAACAATCTCGACGAGCTGCTCGAGGTCGAGCCGCGCTCGATCCGTCAGCTGTGGGAGGACCCGCTGAGCGAGTCGGGCGAATGGGAGCCCCTGCTGGCGGGGGCCGGCTCGCAGGGCCGCGGAAGGGACCTGGCAGGGGGCGACGCGCCCGGCGAGGTCGGAGGCCCGGAGGAGGGCGAGCGCTCCCCCGACTCGAGCGGCGGTCGCCAACGGCGTGCGGCTCGGCCTGGGGCGGTGCCGGGGCTTTCGGGCTCGGAGCGCGAGGGACAGACCGGTCCGATCGAGGGTGTGAAACCGACCGCCCAGGGTGAAGCGATGCGCTCCTTTCTGGGCAGGACGAGCTATGAAGAGTGGGAGTTCCGCGCGCAGATGTTCGCCAACCCGAACGTCACCCCCGAGGGGGTGCCGCTGTCGCCGCGGATCGATCCCGACGCCCTCGGTCGTCCCTTTCCGCCGTGGCTGCCCTCTCCGCCGTCGAATCCGCTCGACGGTGCAGCGGATCGAGACCGGGATAACGAGAGCGACGAGCGACAGGTGGAGCGGGACGATGACTGAAGGCGAACACGAGCCGGTCGTCGGCCTTCTGCGCCTCGATCACGCCGGCGATCTCGAGGCGCCGCGGCGGGCTTCTCCCGGCAGCGCGGGCTTCGATCTGCGCGCCGCCATCGACGACTCGCTGACCATCGAACCGGGTGCGCGCCGGCTGGTGCCGACCGGCTTCGCGATGGAGATCCCGTTCGGCTGGGAGGGGCAGGTACGGCCGCGCAGCGGACTCGCCCTGGCGCACGGACTCACCCTGGTCAACTCGCCCGGGACGATCGACAGCGACTATCGGGGCGAGGTCAAGGTACTGCTGATCAATCTCGGGAGCGAGCCGGTCAGTCTGCAGCGCGGCGAGCGCATCGCCCAGCTGGTCTTCGCCCCGGTCGCCTCGATCGAGATCGAGGAGCGTGCCGACCTCGGCGACACCGAGCGCGACTCGGGCGGTTTCGGCTCGACCGGAACGAGCTAGAGGAGGCGACGCCGCTCAGTCGGCCAGGGGTGCCAGGGCCATGAGCTGTCGCAGTTGGGCGGCGGCGGCGGGATCGACGCCGGACAGCCGCTCGACCAGTTCCTCGCTCTCCTCCCGCCGGCCGGCCCGCCAGTAGAGCACCGTCAGGTTGAGCAGCGCGTCGCGATGGCGCGGGTCTCGTTCCAGCACCTGTTCGAAAGCCTGGACGGCTACTCCCGGCCGGTCCATGGCGAGGAGCGCTACGCCGAGCCGGGAGCGGGCCTCGAGGTCGGCCGGATTCTCCAGCAGGCGTTCTATCAGCCGCTCGATGACCGAGACGAGGAGCTCCTCGGCGGCGGCGCGATCGGTAGCCAGCCTTCCGATGGCGCGAGAGAGGTCGCGGCCGAGCGGATCGGTCGCCGGGGTCGCAGTGCCACCCTCCGGCAGTCGACCGCTTTCCGCAATGCGGTAGTAGAGATCGGCGATCGACGAGTGCCCGAAGGCGGCCATCTCTCCGGCGAGCTTGTGGTGTGGGAAGACCGGTGGCACGGTCGACCACCGTCCCGGTAACGGCGCGATGGCGGCGCGAGAGGCGAACGGGTCGAGCGCCAGGATGTCGAGATCGCTCCACAGCTCGTCGAAGGCGATCGTGCCGCGGTAGAGGACCGCCAGGCGCCCCTGACCGTCGATCAGGAAGCTCGACGGCAGCGCCAGGCGCCGGCGCTCTTCGAGCAGCGCCTTCTGCAGGACGTCGAGGATGTCGAGCGTCTCCTCCGGGGCGACGCCGAACTCGAGGTCGGTGCCGAGTCGATCGATCAGGCTGCGTGCCCGGGAGAGATCCTCGTCGACCGTCAGGGCGAGGATGTCGAGACCGGCTCGAGCGAGTTCGTCGCGCTGGCGGTCGAGTTCTCGGAGCTCGCCGACGCAGGGGGCGCACCAGCTCGCCCACAGGTTCACGAGCAGGGCGCGGCCGTCGGCGACGAGGGCTCGTGCCTCGCCATCGAGGGTGTGGTAGGCGAGCGGGGGCATCAGCGGACGGGCGGTGAGACGGATGTGGGCGGCGGCCGGCGGCGCCGGTGGCTCGGGCTCGGAGGGGGTCAGCATGGCGGCCCGGCTCGGTGCCGGCGCCGGCTCCAGGCGTCCCGTACCCTCGGTGGCGAGATACCGCCCGCCCGCTGTCAGGCCCTCGAAGCGCTCGACCCGACCCCCCGGCCAGGTCACCTCCAGATCGGCCGAGGTCGTCCCGGAGGACAGCGGGAAGAGGAGCCACTTGCTGGACTGGGCGAGGAAGCCCTCGCCGGCACGCAGGCTCTGAGCCAGCGGCTCGCCGCCTGTCGCCGGTAGCAACCGCAGGCGTGCCCCGACGCCGTCCCGGTTCGACCGCGTCCCTCGCAACCGCACCGTCACCGCGGTCGGCGCCTCCTGGATGCGATTCGCCAGCAGCCGGACCCGCGGTCCGGTGCGGCTGGCCATCCACAGATCGAGATCACCGTCGGTGTCCCAATCGGTCCAGGCGACGGCCCGGCCGTCGTCCGGATAGTCGATGCCACTCACCGCGGATACGTCGGCGAAGCGCCCGTCGGCGGTGTTCAGATAGACGGTATGACGCTCCCGCCCACTCCAGGAGTCGCCCTGACGAGTCATCTCCAGGATGGCGAGCCAGGCTTCGACGTAGTCGCCGAGCTCCTGGCGACGGCTGACCGCCGCGGCGTCC
>JAWVZD010000186.1:0-5222 GCA_033722395.1 Thermoanaerobaculia bacterium
AGTTGGACAACCCCGCCAAGGTGGGGCAGGCGCGCCGCGATCTGGCACGCGTGCTCACCGTGCTGCGGGAGAAGTCCGCAGAGGGCTAGGTGGAGACGATGCAAGAGACTGAGACGGCGGCCGCGCCGAAGCGGCGACACACGATGGTCGGCACGGTGATCGATTCCCCGATGGACAAGACCGCGATCGTCGCGGTCGAGAAGCCGGTGATTCACGAGCTGTACCAACGGCGCTTCAAGCGCACGGCGAAGTTCTACGCCCACGATCCCGACAACGAGACGCGCGCCGGAGACCGCGTTCTGCTGGTGGCCACGCGCCCGCTCTCGAAGACCAAGCGTTGGCGCGTCGAGGAGATCCTCGAGCGGGGCGAGGAGGTCTGAGGCGATGATCCAGATGGGATCGGTTCTGGATGTGGCCGACAACTCCGGCGCCCGCCGGCTGGCCTGCATCCATCTGCGCGAGACGTCGGCGTCGTACGGCGGCTTGGGCGACGTGATCACCGCCTCGGTCAAGGAGGCGGCGCCGGACGGCACGATCAAGAAGGGCACCGTGGTCAAGGCGGTCATCGTGCGCACGCGGCGAGCGCAGCGCCGGAAGGACGGTACCTACATCCGCTTCGACACCAACTCGGCGGTGCTGATCAACGACGCCAAGGAGCCGGTCGGGACACGCGTCTTCGGACCTGTGGCGCGGGAGCTGCGCGAGAAGCGGTTCATGAAGATCATCTCCCTGGCGCCAGAGGTCCTGTAGAGGGGAACAGAGGTGGAGTGATGAAGGCGAAGATCAAGAAGGGCGACGAGGTGCTGGTGATCGCCGGCCGTAGCAAGGGCGTGCGGGCCAAGGTCCTGCGGGTCCTGCCGCAGAAGAACGCCGCCATCGTCGAGCGCGTGAACATGGTGAAGAAGCACGAGCGGGCCAATCCGCAGCAGCAGATCCAGGGTGGCATCCTCGAGCGAGAGGCGCCGATCGATCTGTCGAATTTGAAGCTGATCGACCCCGAGACGGGGCAGCCGACGCGGGTCGGACGCAAGCGGCTGGAAGACGGATCGGCCGCCCGGGTCTCCAAGAAGAGCGGCGCGGTATTCAACTGATTCCGGACGAGTGACGATGGCGAAAGAAGCGACCAAGAAAGAATCGAGCGCGCCTGCCGTGGTGCCCGGCTACGTGCCGCGGCTGCGACAGGTCTATCTCGACGAGGCGGTGCCCAAGCTGCAGAAGGAGTTCGACATCGAGAATGTCGTCGCGGTGCCGGGTCTCGAGAAGATCGTCCTCAACATGGGGCTCGGCGAGGCGACGCAGAACATCAAGATCCTGGATGGCGCGGTCGAGGAGCTGGCGGCGATCGCCGGCCAGCGTCCGGTGATCACCCGGGCCCGCAAGTCGATCGCGGCTTTCAAGCTCCGAGAGGGTGTGCCGATCGGCTGCCGCGTGACCCTGCGCGGGCCGCGCATGTGGGAGTTTCTCGATCGGCTGATCTCGACCGCTCTGCCGCGGGTGCGGGACTTCCGGGGCATTCCGCCGACCAGCTTCGACGGGCGGGGAAACTACACCCTGGGGATCAAGGATCATCTGGTCTTCCCCGACCTCGACTACGACAAGGTCGACACACCGAAGGGCTTGAACGTCACTATCGTGACGACGGCGGAGAACGACGAACAGGCGTTCTACCTGTTGCGGGAGCTCGGGATGCCGTTCGCCCGGCCGCGTGCCGCCCAGGCCTCCGAGGAGACGTCGCAGCCGCTTTCGCCGGAGGAGCTCCGTGAGCAGATGGTGGCGTCCGGGGCGGCGGAGCCGCGCGAGGAGAAGGAGACGGAGGAGACGGGGGAGACGGGGGAGACCGAGGAAACGGAGGAGACCGAGTCATGACCAACGTCGATACCGTGGCCGATCTGCTGACACGGATCCGCAACGCCCACCAAGCCAAGCACGATCGGGTCGATATTCCGGCCTCGAAGATGCGGCTCGGAATCTGCAAGCTGCTGGAGCGCGAGGGCTTCGTGCGCCACGTCGAGGTCCTCGACGGTGAGCTCAACGACATCCT
This sequence comes from Thermoanaerobaculia bacterium, assembly GCA_033722395.1. Taxonomy (GTDB): domain Bacteria; phylum Acidobacteriota; class Thermoanaerobaculia; order Multivoradales; family JAHEKO01; genus JAWVZD01. The sequence goes on from JAWVZD010000186.1 coordinate 2,042, forward strand.
CCGGGTGACCCTGAACTACACCGTGGAGGGCGACCCGGGGATCCGGCACCTCCAGCGCGTTTCGAGTGGCGGGCGGCGCGTCTACAAGAGAGCGACCGATCTGCGGCCGGTTCTGGCCGGAATCGGTATGGAGATCATCTCGACCTCCCAGGGTCTGCTCACCGACACCGAAGCGCGAGAGCGCGGCGTCGGCGGCGAGGTTCTCTGCGAGGTCTGGTAGGAGTCCCGAAGATGTCACGAATCGGAAAGCAGCCGATCCCGGTGCCGGACGGTGTGAAGGTGTCGTTCGAAAACGGCCGGTTCACCGCCGAAGGGCCGAAGGGGACGGTCTCGCAGGAGGTCGTAGGCCGGATCGACGTCGAGATCGATGGCGGCGAGGTGCGGGTGATCCGGCGGGGCAACGCCAGCTCCGATCGGGCGATGCACGGCCTGACGCGCGCCCTGCTCGCCAACGCCGTGCAGGGGGTTTCGGAAGGGTTCAGCAAGTCGCTGGAGATCAACGGCGTCGGCTACCGGGCCGAGGTACAGGGCAAGAGCGTGCGATTCGCGCTCGGCTACTCGCATCCGATCGACTTCGAGATCCCCGAGGGCATCTCGATCGAAGTCGACAAGTCGAATCGCGTCACGGTCTCCGGAGCCGATCGGCAGCAGGTCGGCCAGGTGGCGGCGGAGATCCGTGCATTGCGCAAGCCGGAGCCCTACAAGGGCAAGGGCGTGCGCTACACCGACGAGGTCGTCCGCCGCAAGGTGGGCAAGGCGGGAGCCACGGCGTAGGGCCGCGAGGATCGAATCGAGGGAGTACGTGATGGATATCGCATCGAGAAAACAGTCCCGACGGCGCTCGGCGCGGGGTCGCATCCGGGCGCGCATCCGCGGCGACGCGGAGCGTCCGCGCCTGGCCGTCTTCAAGAGCGGTCGCTACGTCTACGCGCAGTTGATCGACGACCTGGCCGGCCATACGTTGACCCAGGCCAACTCCGCCGAGGCGGAGCTCGCGAAGAAGTTCGACGGCGGCAGCTCGTCCAAGGCGGCCGCCCGACTGGTCGGCGAGACGATCGCCGAGCGCGCCAAGGCGGCGGGGATCGAGCGTTGCGTCTTCGACCGCGGCGGCTATCGGTATCACGGTCGCGTGAAGGAGTTGGCCGAAGGGGCGCGAGCCCAAGGTCTCGACTTTTAAGGAGTGGTTTTGTGAGCAATTTCAGGCGCGACAGTGAGTTCTTCGAGCAGGTCGTCGACATCAACCGCGTGACCAAGGTGGTCAAGGGCGGCAAGAACTTCTCCTTCACGGCTCTGGTCGTGATCGGAGACGGTGCCGGCACGGTCGGCTACGGGGTCGGCAAGGCGAAGGAGGTCCCGGTGGCGATCCGCAAAGGGGTCGATGCGGCGAAGAAGAGCCTGGTCGAGATCCCGCTCGTCGGCACCACCATTCCGCACGAGACCATCGGGGTGCACACCTCGAGCCGGGTGCTGCTCAAGCCGGCCTCGGAGGGGACCGGGGTCATCGCCGGCGGACCGGTGCGCGCCGTGCTCGAGAGCGTCGGCGTGCAAGACATCCTGACCAAGTCGCTGGGGTCGAAGAACCCGACCAACGTCGTCAAGGCGACGATGGAAGCGCTGCTGTCGCTGCGGACCGAGCGGACCTTCGCGCCGAAGCGCCGTGCGGCGGCGCAGACGGCGAGTGAAGCGCCGGCCGACGCGCCCGCCGAGAGCCCGGCGGAGGCCGCGGCGGAAGCCTAGAGATCGACGAGGTAGGTGATGGCGAAGAAGAAGAAGCAGACCATCCGGATCGAGCAGGTCAGGAGTGGCCACGGCCGCTCTCCGGCTCAGCGCGAAGTGCTGCGCAGTCTCGGTCTCCGCAAGATCCGCCACGTCGTCGAGCGGGAGGACACGCCGGCGGTTCGGGGCATGGTGAACAAGATCCCGCACCTCGTCAGAGTGTTGGAGGAGTCGTCATGAAGTTGCACGATCTGTCGCCCGCCGAGGGCAGTCGGAAGAACCGGCGTCGCGTCGGTCGCGGCCCGGGCTCGGGCAAAGGCAAGACCGCCGGGCGCGGTCACAAGGGTCAGCGGTCGCGCTCCGGCTTCAGCCGCCGTCCCGGATTCGAGGGCGGCCAGATGCCGCTCATCCGGCGGGTACCGAAACGAGGCTTCAACAACCTCTTCCGGCGTGAGTACGCGGTGGTGAACGTCGCTCGCCTGGCGGAGCTCGAGGGCGAGGTGAATCCGGAATCGCTGGCCGAGCTCGGCTGGATCGGCTCCGACGAGCCGCTGAAGATCCTGGGTGACGGGGAGCTCGACAAGGCGCTCACCGTCAAGGCGCACAAATTCAGCCGTGCGGCCCGCGAGAAGATCGAACAGGCCGGCGGAAGCTGCGAGGTGCTGGACTAGTGCTCGAGAGCTTCCGCAATATCTTCGCCATTCCGGAGCTGCGCAAGCGGCTGCTCTTTACCTTCGGCCTGCTCGGGGTCTACCGGATCGGCTCGAACATCCCGACGCCGGGCGTCGACCCGGAGGCGCTGCTGGAGTTCATGGGATCCCTCCAGGGGACCCTTCTGGGCTTCTTCAACACCTTCACCGGTGGGAGCCTCAGCCGGGTGGCGGTCTTCGCGCTCGGCATCATGCCCTACATCACCGCGTCGATCATCCTGCAGCTTCTGACGGTGGTGGTTCCCTATCTCGAGAAGCTCTCGAAAGAGGGCGAGATGGGGCGCAAGAAGATCACTCAGTACACGCGCTACGGTACGGTGCTGATCTCGATCATCCAGTCGACCACCATCGCCCTGTTCCTGGAGCGCCAGACGACTCCGGGTGGTGGCGTCCTGGTCCCGAATCCGGGCTGGGGATTCCGCTTCGTCACGGTGTTGACGCTCACCACCGGCTGCGCCTTCGTGATGTGGCTGGGCGAGCAGATCTCCGAGCGCGGCGTCGGCAACGGCATCTCGCTGATCATCTTCGCCGGCATCGTGGTCGGCCTGCCGGGGGCGATCCTCGACACGTTGAACATGGTGCAGACCGGCAACATGAACATCCTCACCCTGCTCGTGTTGACGGTTTTCATGGTGGCGGTCACCGCTTTCATCGTCTACATGGAACGGGCGCAACGGCGCATCCCGGTGCAGTACGCCAAACGGGTGGTCGGTCGCAAGGTCTACGGCGGACAGAACACCTACCTTCCGCTGAGG
>JAWVZD010000187.1:0-5205 GCA_033722395.1 Thermoanaerobaculia bacterium
CGGGTTCAGAGAATCCTGTCACCGCGACTCCGGTCCGAGGCAGCGGGTGCCCCTGGAGAGAGCATCCCCTGTCCCGTAGCGAACGGAAGGGGACCCGTCCGCCCCCCGCCGAAGCTCCACTTCCACCCCTAGGAGAGCGCTTACCCCGTGAACTTGTACCCCAGCCGGTGCACCGTGACGATCCACTTCGGATCGCCGGGGACGTCCTCGATCTTCTTCCTGAGCTTCGCCATGTGCGTGTCGACCGTGCGGGTGAAGGGGATGTGGTCGTACTCCCAGACCGAGTCGAGCAGCTGCTCGCGGGTCACCACCTCGCCGCGATGGCGGATGAAGTACTCCATCAGCCGGAACTCCCGCGGTGAGAGCTCGATCGGCTCGCCGTCCTTCGAGGCCTCGTGGTGGGTGAAGTCGATGGCGACATCGCCGAACTCGTACGATTCGACCTGCCGTGGTGGCCGGCCGTTGCCGCCCGACGCCTCGTAGCGCCGCAGCACCGCCTCGGCACGGGCCATCAGCTCCATGAAGCTGAACGGCTTGGTGACGTAGTCGTCGGCACCGAACTTCAGGCCGAGGATCTTGTCGATCTCCTGACCCCGCGCGGTCAGCATGATGATCGGGATGTCGTTGCCGGCACCGCGCAGCTTCTTGCAGACGTCGAGCCCGGTCATCTTGGGCAGCATGACGTCGAGGATCATCAGATCGGCGCCCTCCTCGGAGGCGCGCTCGAGTCCGGTGGCACCGTCGGTCGCCATGGCGACCTCGTAGCCCTCGTAGGTGAAGCCGTCGCGCAGCGCCACCGCCATCGCCTCGTCGTCCTCGACGATCAGGACTTTGCGTTTCGTCTCCTTCGCCATCGGTCACACTCTTTCGGTTCGGTTCACCGGTTCGACCCGGCCCACCAGGTCGCGGCACTCTACCTGGGCAGATCCCATCCGAGCTTGCCTTCGCGACTGCCGACGTCGCGGGCCTCGCGGTCGCCCTCGCGGTCGCCGATCGGCAGATAGATCGAGAAGGTGCTCCCCTCCCCCGGCTCGGACTCCACCGAAACCCGTCCGCCGTGCGCCTGGACGACGTGCTGCACGATCGACAAGCCCAAGCCGCTTCCCTTCACGTCATGCACCAGACCGGTCGAGACGCGATGGAAACGATCGAAGATGCGCCGCTGCTCCTCTTCGGAGATGCCGACTCCATGATCGGAGACCGAGATCACCACACTGCCGTTGGCCCGCCCGAGGCGCACGCCGATCTGGCGCGAGTCGCCCGAGTACTTGACGGCGTTGTCGAGCAGATTGCAGAGCGCCTGTCCGACGGCTCCCGCATCGACCTTGAGTTTCGGCAGCTCGGCGACCGGACCCCGGTAATCGATCGAAAAGCCGCTGTGCTGCAGACGGACATCGAAGATCCGGAGCGCCTCCTCGACGACCTCCTGGAGATCGGTCTCCTCGAACTGGTAGACCTTGCGCCCCGACTCGATCTTCGAGAAATCGAGGATGTTGTTGATCAGCTGCGTCAGACGGCGTGACTCGGTCTCGATGTACTCACCGTACTCCTGCACTTTGTCCTGCGAGGTCACCCGTCCCAAGCGCATGAACTCGCCGAAGACACGGATCGACGAGATCGGCGTCCTGAGCTCGTGCGACACGTTCGAGACGAAGTCGTTCTTCATCTCGGAGAGCTTCATCTCCGTCGAGGCGATGCGCAGCGCCCAGACGATACCGGCTATCAGCACCAGGCCGAGGACGACCGACAGGGTGATGTTGAAGGCGAAGTTCGCCTTGGCGAGCTGCTCGGAGGTCGCGCCACGAGCTCGCAGGCCCACCTTCCAGTCGGTGAAGACGAATGACAGATGCTCCGCCGCCTCGTCTTCGCCCTCCTCGAGGACGTCCGAAGGCCAGACCAACTGATGGTTGGCATCCCGCACGGTGACCACGTAGTCGCGCCGCAGCTCCTCCGGCAGCGAGGTCTCGATCGCCTGCGGCAGCACCTTCTCCTGGAAGTAGATCGGGTCGAGGATCAGACCGGCGAGCCCGACGACGCGCGACTCTCCCTTCCACTCCTCGGTGATCGGGTACATGACGATCGGGCTGCGCGGGTCCCGCTGGTCGACGTGGAAGCGAGAGGTGTCGACCTCACCACCCTTCTTGACCACGACGTGCCACGGCGCGATGGCGGCAAAGACGGCACGCACCTCCCGGCTGGTGTCGTGCTCCGGCACCATCCCCCCGTCCGAGGCGCAGTAGAAGTAGACCTCGCCCCAGTCGTCGCGATAGTTGACGACGAAGAACTCCTTGACGCCCTCGACCCTCTTCTTCTCGTAATAGTAGCCCGTCTTGTGGATCAGGTCGGCCCGGAAGAGAGACGGCTCGACGTTGAGCGCCTTCTCGGCGTTCTGCAGGTAGAAGTACTTGACCTCCTTGGAGATCGACTCGAGGAACTTCTGCAGGCTCTGATGCTGCGCGATCGCCGACGTCCGCTCGAGATCCGACAGCCAGAGATACTGCACCACCATCAGGACCACGAGCGGCACCAGCACGGCCACGAAGCCGGCCCAGAGCACGCGCCGCTTGCGCCGCACCCGCTTCGAGACTTCCCGTTCGGTTTCGGTCATCTGGCTCGGATCTCCTTCGACTCGCTCCCGTCGCGCCCGGATGCGGCGGAAACTCCCACGCGGGCGCTGTCGACGTCGCCGTCGATCTCTACTACGCAGACGATACCGCGCGCGTTCGGTCGAGCGCGGCCTCTTTTGCACATTCTTTACAAGCGGAGCCGAGGTTTTGCAGCTCCGCAACGACTTTCCCCCTCCGCCTGCCGTACCAGGAACCGAATCGCAACCTGGCCGGGTCCGCCGTGACGCCGGCCCGACTACGAGCCCGAAGGAGGTCCCATGCAGCGTGTCCCGACCACCGCCCTTCTCGCCCTCACCGTTCTGCTCTTCGCTGGCCTCGCTCTCGCCGGCGGCGAGCGCTGCCGCAAGGAGTCCGAAGCCGCCCACACGGCCACCGCCGAAACGAGGTGCGAGAAGAGCGCCGATGCCTGCCTGAGTCGGATGGCCGCCAAGATCCGTGCCGAGGGCTGGAGCGGCATCGAGACCGAGAAGAACGTCGCCGGCCGCTACGAGGTCGTCGCCGTCGAGTCCGGGAGCCCGGCCGAGGCTGCCGGCTTCCGGACCGGCGACGTTCTGCTGGCCGTGGACAGACTCGATCTGTACGCCGCTGACGAGGAAGAGCTCCACGACGTCGAGCGACGTCTGACCGTCGGCTCCCAAGTTCGCTACACCGTCGCCACGAGCGGGCAGAAGCGTGAGCTCGACGTCACCCTCGCCGAGGTCCCGGCACGGATCATGGCGCAGTGGATCGGCCAGCACATGCTCGACCAGCACGCGCCTGTCGACGCCGCCTCACGCTGAGGGTCGGTCGGCGCTATTGCCGCGAGCGGCGCCTCTCTCCGCCGCCCGGCGGCACCGTCCGATCCAGCCCGGCGCACCGTCGCCGGGCCGGGGCCGGCTCTCCCCGCAGCCGGCCCCGTCTTTTCTCCCGTCGAGACCCCGTGAGACCGCTCCGCAGGAGACCGGGCGCCGGTAGGATGGGGGGCGACGGACCTCAACGACATCCGGGAGGTATCGATGCACAGAACCGTGTTCGTTTCGACCCTCACCCTGTTGGCTCTGGTCGTCGCGGTGGCGCCCCTTCCGGCGCAGCGTAGCTCCTCTTGCCACGACGCCGAGCCCGACAGCGCCGACATCCGCATCCCGCCTCCGGGCGAGCCGGGCGAGCCGCTCCTCGTCACCGGTCGAGTTCTTCGAGGCCCCGACCGCGAGCCGGTCGCGGGTGCCAAGCTGGTGGCGTTCCACACCGACGCCGAGGGGTACTACTCGGAAGACGGCATGGACGAGGGCCAGGCGCGCCTCTGCGGTGCCCTGCTGACCGCCGAGGACGGCAGCTACCGCATCGAAACGATCCGGCCGGCCCACTACGCCACCGGCGGACCGCCGGCACACATCCACTTCGTCCTCACGCTCGATGACGGTCGGACACGCCGCTTCACGCTCAACTTCGAGGGCGACCCGAAGCTCGGTGGCGCCCCGGCCGGCGAACGCTGGGACCGCATCCGGCCGGTCACCGCAGGCGAGGACGGTCGGCTCCGGGTCGAGCGGGATCTCTGGGTGCGCTAGCAGCCGGTACCGGAGAGAGCGCGGGCGCTCACCGGGACGAGCCCGAAGCGGTCGAACCGGATCGCGCACGACGCGCCCGCCAGACGAGGCTGCGGGCTCCGCAGGCGATCCCCATCATGCCGCCCATCAGCAGCAACAGCCAGGCGGCGGTGCGCTCGGCGAGGAGCGCCAGGAAGACCGCCGGGAGGGCCGCCACCAGCGTCACGGCGACCACCATCAGGGCGTTGCCGACGAGATGAAAGGCGCTCGCCGGGGTCGCCAGCCGACCGAGAAGAACCAGCCCGACGACGGCAGCTGACACCGCCCCCGCCACCCCCTCGGGCCCCGCCACCCCGAAGGCGCCGTCCAGCGCCACGCCGCAGACCGCCGAAGCGCCGAAGACGAAGAGCGTGGCCATGACCAGGAACGCGGCCCGGTATCCGCGGTGCGGATCGGGGTCGCACTCGCACACCACGCCCGCCGACGGCGGAGCGAGCACCCGCCGGTTGTACGCCACGACGCGGTAGAGCAGGCTCAGGCCGCGCCGCACGGGGGCCCACCCGAGAGGCGTCGCCAGGGCCCGCAGTGGAGTCCGCTCGAGCAACCAGCGGAATCCGTCGACGCCTGCCCGGATCTCGCCCGAAGACTCCTCGAGCACCAGCATCTCGTTGCGAATGCCGGCCTCGACCAGAAGGCGGGCCTCGTCCCCTTCGAACTCCTGGAACGGCCGCCGATCTCCTTCGTCGACCAAGCCGATCTGGGCGAAGCGCCGGCTGATCCAGCGGCACATCGGGCAGTCGCCGTCGTAGACCAGGATTCTCGACATGGGGACCTCAGGAAGAGCGATCCGATTATGCGGTAGCCGCGCCGCGGGGGCAACGATGCTCGCAACGGCGACACCTCGGTTAGACTCGCCGCGTCCAGCAACCACCGTCGCTCCTCGCCCTGCAGCCCGGATACGGCTCTCGGCCGCAGCGACCGAGGGCGTCACGGAGGGAGACCATGCCGACGAGTCACGAGATCGATTCCGTGCTGCGGACCCTGGCCGGGGCGCC
>JAWVZD010000188.1:0-5202 GCA_033722395.1 Thermoanaerobaculia bacterium
GAGCGGCGATCTGGCACCGCTCGCCCACCTGGCCCTACCACTGGTCGGGCGCGGGGAGGCTCAGTACGCGGGCAGTGTCCTGCCGGGAAAGCAGGCCCTCGAGGCGGCCGGGATCGAGGCGATCGTCCTCGAGGCCAAGGAAGGGCTGGCGCTGATCAACGGCACCCAGGCGATGACCGCGCTCCTCGTCCTGTCGCTCCTCGAAGCGCGCCATCTGAGCCGTGTCGCCGACCTCGTCGGCGCCCTGAGCACCGACGCCCTGCGCGGCTCCGACACCGCCTTCGACCCGCGTCTCCACGCCCTCCGCGCTCATCCCGGCCAGATCGCTTCGGCGGCCAACCTCTGGCGCCTGCTGGAAGGCTCCGAGATCCGCGAGTCGCACCGCCTCGGCGACCTCCGCGTGCAGGACGCCTACTGCGTGCGCTGCATGCCTCAGGTCCATGGCGCGGTGCGCGACGTCGCCGCCGACGTGGCGCGGAAGGTCGAGATCGAGATCAACTCGGTGACCGACAATCCGCTCGTCTTCCCCGACCAGGGAGAGGTGCTGTCGGGGGGCAACTTCCACGGCGAGCCGATGGCCTTGGCGGCCGACTACCTGGCTCTGGCGGTGGCCGAGCTGGGATCGATCGCCGAGCGCCGTATCGACAAGCTGACCGACGAGACCTTCTCCGGACTGCCGCCCTTTTTGGTCGCCGAGTCGGGGCTGAACTCCGGCTTCATGCTGGCGCAGGTAACCGCCGCCGCTCTCGCCAGCGAGAACAAGACGCTGGCCTACCCGGCGAGCGTCGATTCGATCCCCACTTCGGCCGGCAAGGAGGACCACGTGTCGATGGGCATGGGAGCGGCCCTGAAGCTCGGCCGGGTGGTCGCCAACGTGCGACAGATCCTCGCCATCGAGCTGTTGGCGGCGGCGCAGGGAGTCGATCTGCTCCACCCCTTGCGTACCAGCCGACCGCTCGAGCGCCTGCACGAAGCGGTGCGCGCCATGGTACCCGTGTGGGAGAGCGATCGCGAGATGGCACCCGATCTCGCCGCCGCCGAGCGCTTCCTCGCCGACGCCGTCCGCGCCTTCAGCGACGAGCTCGACTGACGCTCGGAGCGGGGCAGATCGCAGGGCGTTCGCCGCCGTGTACCGGCGGTCGCCGCCCCGAGCGGCGCCCTGGGGGAGAGGTCGTAGAATAGGGCGCATGACGACCGTCGATCCGACCGTCCGCACCGTCCGCGCACCGCGTGGTCCCGAGCTCAGCTGCAAGGGTTGGCCGCAGGAGGCGGCGCTCCGCATGCTGATGAACAACCTCGACCCCGACGTCGCCGAGCACCCGGAGGAGTTGATCGTCTACGGCGGCTCGGGTAAAGCGGCGCGGGACTGGAGCTGCTTCGAGGCGATCGTCGCTTCGCTGCGCGATCTCGAGGCCGACGAGACCCTGCTGGTTCAGTCGGGCAAGCCGGTGGCGGTGTTCCCCACCCATATCGACGCGCCGCGCGTGCTAATCGCCAACAGCCTGCTGGTACCACACTGGGCGACCGCCGACGAGTTCCGGCGCCTCGAGGGACTCGGCCTGACGATGTACGGACAGATGACCGCCGGCTCGTGGATCTACATCGGCACGCAGGGGATCCTGCAGGGGACCTACGAGACCCTGGCCGAGTGCGCCCGGCAGCACTTCGACGGCTCGCTCGGCGGCACCTTGACGGTCACCGCCGGCCTCGGCGGCATGGGAGGGGCGCAGCCGCTCGCCGTCACCATGAACGGCGGCGTCTGCCTGGTCGCGGAGGTCGATCCGAGCCGCATCGAGCGCCGCTTGGAGACACGCTATCTCGACGAGAAGGCGCCCGGCATCGATGCCGCGGTCGAGCGCGCTCTGGAGGCGCGGGCGAACGGTGAAGCGGTCTCGGTCGGCGTCGAGGCGAACGCCGTCGACCTGCTGGAGCACCTGGTCGCCGGGGAGGTGCCGATCGACGTCCTGACCGACCAGACGTCGGCGCACGATGCGCTGCGCTACGTACCGCAGGGGTTCGACTGGCAGGAGGCCGCGGCCCTCCGGTCGAGCGATCCCGAGGACTACGTCGCGCGCGCCATGGCCTCGATGGGACGCCACGTCGAGGCGATGCTCGAGCTCCGTTGCCGCGGTGCGGTGACCTTCGACTACGGCAACAACCTGCGCGGCCAGGCGCTCGAGGCGGGGGTCGAAGACGCCTTCGACATCGGCGGGTTCGTGCCGCTGTTCATCCGGCCGCTCTTCTGCGAGGGGAAAGGGCCGTTCCGCTGGGCCGTGCTCTCCGGCGATCCCGACGACCTCGCCGCCACCGACGAGGCGATCCTCGATCTCTTCCCCGAGGACGAAGCGCTGGCTCGTTGGATCCGCCTGGCCGGCGAGCGGGTCGCCTTCCAAGGGCTGCCGGCGCGCATCTGCTGGCTGGGTTACGGCGAACGGGCGCGGGCCGGTCGCGCTTTCAACGAGCTGGTGGCCTCCGGTCGGGTCTCCGCGCCGATCGTCATCGGCCGCGATCATCTCGACTGCGGCTCGGTCGCCTCGCCGAACCGAGAGACCGAGGGGATGAAGGACGGCTCGGACGCGATCGCCGACTGGCCGATCCTCAACGCCCTACTGAACGCCGTCAACGGGGCCACCTGGGTCTCCGTGCACCACGGTGGGGGAGTCGGTATCGGCTACTCGATCCACGCCGGGATGGTGATCGTCTGCGACGGGACTCCGGCCGCGGAGCGCCGCCTCGAGCGGGTGCTCACCGGTGATCCGGGGAGCGGCGTCGCCCGTCACGTCGACGCCGGCTACGAGGAAGCGGTGCGCTTCGCCGCCGAGCACGACCTCGACATCCCGATGGCCCCGGGCCGAGGGACCGAGACGGGACGAACGGACTGAGACGGCGCGAACGAACCGAGACGGCACGATCGGGGCATCGAAGTCGAGGCCTCCACCCAGAGATGCGCTCTCCGCGATACTGCCGCTGCACGTCGCCTGGGCGTCCCGGCCGAGGCGTGAGGAGCGATGTCGGCTGACCTGGTCGGGCTCGTCGGCCTCCCGGGTGTAGTCCTCGGACTGGTCGCTCTCGTCCTGCTGGCTCTCCAGTCTCGGCCGCTGGGGCGCCGGCTCTGGCCGCTCCTCGCCGTCGTCTCGCTGACCGTCGCGGCGCTGGTGGCCCTCGCCGTGTTGCGCAGCCCGACACCCCTGGGCCCGACTTGGCTCGAGCGAGCGCGGGTCGCCTACGACACCCTGTGGAGCGAGCTCGACGATGCGTCGCTCGAAGGAGCGGCGGCGCTAGAGACCTTCGACCTGACGGGGCACGACCGCCTCGATCTCTTCCACCGCCTCGAGCGGCTGGCCGAGCGTCTCGACGTCACGCTGCTACTACTCGATCCGAGCGGGGAGTCGTTCGCCTGGGCCGGCGACGGGCTGCTGCACTCCCTCGACGGCGAGCCGATCCCGAGCACGGGGCCGGTCTTCCTGTCGAGCTTTAGCGCCGTCACGCTGGGCAGCGTGCGACGGGTCGGCCTGCAGCCCGCCGCGTGGCGGTTGCTCGCCGGGAGGAGCTACTCGAGCCAGCGATTGCCGTTCGCTTCGCCGAGCGGCGGACGCCGCGGCGACTTCGTCTGGGCGGTGGCACCGGCGGGCTCCCGTCTACCGTCTCGTAGCACCGCGGTCGATGTAGAGGGCCGTCCCACCATGGCTCTGCTGCCTGCGCCCGATCGTCCGTACGACGGCTCGTCACGACGCACCGCCTTGCTCGAGATGGGCTGGCTCGGTCTCGGTCTCGGTTGGCTGGTGCTCGGCGGCCGGCGGCGCGACCGAGGCGACCTGATGGCTCGCCCGGAACGCGGCGCGCTCCTGACGATCGGTCTGCTCGCACTCGCCGTCGCGGCGGGGACGAGCGCGCTCCATACGGCGCTCTTGGCCGGCGCGCTCGCCCTCCTGTGGGCGAGCCTGTACGCCTCTCCCGCGATCGGCTGGCGTCCCGCCGTCCTCCTCGCCGCTCCGGCCGCCCTGGCCCTGGTCGCGGCCGTCGCCTTCCGGCTCGAAAAGGTGGTCGGACCGGAGAACCTGGCGAGCGGCCCGCTGATGGACGTCGAGGGCACGGTCCTCCGTCTCGCCGTACTGGCGATCGCCCTGGCAGGACTCCTGCCGGCTTTCCGCGGGCGCCGTTCGAGCCCCTTCGAGCGGCATGCGCTGGTGCCGGCAACGTTCTGTCTGGGCGGCCTCGCCGTCGTGGCCACCAACATCGAGCGCCTCGGTCTCGCCGCGGTCACCCTGGCCGTCGCCGCGGCCGCCGCCGCCGTCTGGGTCGGAGCCGCTCGCGCCAGCGGATCGAGCCGCGCCTTCGACCTGCTCCTGGCGGTGACGCTGGCGGCCCTCCTGGGGGCGACCACCTGGCACCTGATGCACCGCTACCTCCAAGCGCGCTACCTCGAGCGCGACATCGCTCCGCTGATGGGGGCACCGATCCAGAGCGAGCGCGCCGCGCTGTCGGATTCGATCGACGCCTACTTCGAGGATCTCGATCTCTCCGAGCTGTCTGCCGTCGAGCCCTGGGGCCTCGAGGCGATCGACCTGGCCTACGCGCTGTGGGTACGCTCACCGCTGGCGGTGGAGGGGCGCCTCTCCTCGCTGACCGTACTGGTCGACGGCGTCCCGTTGTCGAGCTTCGAGTTCGGCGTACCGACCGATGCGAGCGGCGCGGTCGATCGCTCGCCGATCGTCTGGCAGGAGCTCGTGGTGCCGGGTTGGGAGGACGCCCTGCTGAGCGGAGTCGCACCGCTGAGCTACGGAGGGGCCACGGAAGGCACCGTCCGCTGGGCGCTGCTGCCGCGGCCGGGTTTCCGCCTGGTCGACGAGCCGATCGAGCAGCTCGCGGCGACCCTGGTGCGTGGCACCCTGTCGCGCCAGTTGCCGATCAACGAGCGCATCGCGCCGGCCGAATTCGCGGTCTACGCCGAGCGGCCGCGGCCCAGCCTCGGGCCCAGCGATGCCCCCGCTCTCGACCGCGAGGTCCTCGCCCGGCCCCATTTCGAGGTCGAGCGCGACGGCCGCACGATCGAAGGCTGGACGCGTTCCGGCGACGCGGCCGTCGAGGTCTTGCTCCTCCCCGAGAGCCGGGCCCGGGGGGGCGGGGCGGGGCGGTGCGGCCCCCACGCGGGGGGCCGACCGGGGGGGGGGGGGGGGGGGGGGGTGGGGGGGGGGGGGAACA
>JAWVZD010000189.1:0-5195 GCA_033722395.1 Thermoanaerobaculia bacterium
ACACCGCGGGGCGCGGTCAATGAGCCAGGCTCCGTCGTCCGGCGTCGAGAGCCGCGTCGGCGCCGAGCCGGGTGACCACGGACCGATGTCTCGTGCCGGCCGCGACGGGAGGTTCGAAGCTCACGACTCCTCGAGCTCGATGCCGAAGTCGGCGAGCCGCTGCTCGATCCCGTCGACGTGGGTGGCGCGCCAGAAGATGCGGTCACAGGCCGGGCAACGGCGGAATCTCTCCTGGGTCCGCGCCACGAACGGTGGCACGCGGGGCTGGGCCTCGGCCGCCGCGATCGGCTCGAGCTCGCGGTTGCAGTCGAGACAGCGTCCCATCAGATCGGTCGCGGCCAGCTCGAGCTCGAGCTCTTCGATCACCTGTCCGAGCTGCCGCTCGATCGAGTCCGAGCGGATCAGCAGAGCCCGCCGCGCCCGTCGGCGCTCGACGAGCCGCCGATCGCGGGTCAGGATGATGCGGCTCTCGGCCAGGGCGCGCTCGACCAGGTCGGCGTCTTCGATGTCGTTTTCGTACGCCACGTCGAGGCCCAGGATGCGGAGCCAACGGGCGAGGGTGCCGAGCATCACGTCGGCGAAGAAGCGCGGTCGGTCGGGCACGGCGACAGTCTAGCCGGAAGCGGCGCGGTGCGGGCGTGGGCCGCCGTCCTGCGGACTTCCCCGGACGAGGTCGGCGGGCTCGCGGCGGCCGAGTACGGGGGGTTTCCGGAGGCTTTCCTTCATGGTAGTCTCCGCGCGAATCAGCCCGCACACTCGGTGCGAACGGCCACCCCAGCAGCCAGTCCGACTACGAGGAGGGACAAGTGACCCCGAAGGATTTCTTTGCGTTCGCGGAGAAGAACGACGCCCAGATGGTCGACCTGAAGTTCACCGACATGCTGGGTACTTGGCAGCACTGCTCGTTCCCGATCGACACCTGGGACGAAGCGACCTTCGAGGACGGGGTCGGCTTCGACGGCTCGTCGATCCGTGGATGGCAGGAGATCAACGTGTCGGACATGCTGGCGGTGCCGGATGCGGCGACCACCTGCATGGATCCGTTCTTCGACCGGCCGACGGTCTCCGTGATCGCCAACATCGTCGACCCGGAGTCGCACGACGACTACACCCGCGATCCCCGGCACGTGGCGCGCAAGGCGGAGTCGTACATGCAGTCGACCGGCTTGGCAGACATGTGCTGGATCGGCCCCGAGCCGGAGTTCTTCATCTTCGACGAGATCCGCTACTCGCAGACCCAGAGCCGCGGCTTCTACCAGATCGACTCGGTCGAGGGCGCCTGGAACACCGATCGGATCGAGGAGCCCAACCTCGGCTACAAGCCGAGCTTCAAGGGAGGCTACTTCCCGGTCAGCCCGACCGACACCTACCACGACCTGAGAGGCGAGATGGTCTACGCCATGCGCGATCTCGGCATCGTGGTCGAGGCGCACCATCACGAGGTCGGCACGGCGGGCCAGAGCGAGATCGACATGAAGGCGCAGCCGATGCTCGAGATGGCCGATCAGTTCATGTGGTTCAAGTACATCATCAAGAACATCGCCCGGCGGCACGGCAAGACGGTCACCTTCATGCCGAAGCCGATCTTCGAGGACAACGGCTCCGGCATGCACACCCACCTGTCGCTCTGGAAGGACGGCGAACCGCTCTTCGCCGGTGACAAGTACGCCGGCCTGTCACAGATGGCGTTGCACGGCATCGGCGGCCTGCTACACCACGCCTCGGCGGTGCTGGCGTTCGCCGCACCGACGACGAACCCCTATCGGCGGTTGGTGCCCGGCTACGAGGCGCCGATCAATCTGGTGATGTCGGCCCGCAATCGCTCCGCGGCGGTGCGCATCCCGATGTACTCCGGCAGCCCGAAAGCGAAGCGTCTCGAGTTTCGCTGCCCAGATCCGAGCTGCAACGGCTACCTGCTGTTCAGTGCCATGCTGATGGCGGTGCTCGACGGCATCGAGAACGAGATCGATCCGGGGGATCCGATGGATCGCGACATCTACCTCATGACGCGCGACGAACTCGCCGGGACGGAGAAGACACCCGGCTCGCTCGACGAGGCGCTGGCGGCGCTCGAAGAGGACCACGAGTTCCTCACCCGGGGCGACGTCTTCACCAACGATCTGATCGAGACCTGGATCGAGTACAAGCGGGAGAACGAGCTCAAGCCGATGTCGCTACGGCCGCATCCTTACGAGTTCGAGCTCTACTACGACAACTGACGGCGAGGGCGCGGGGTCGATCTGCGGCGTTGCGCCTCGTCGCCGATGTCCCACATCGCCTCCTCGGCGCGCCTGGCATCTCGCCCCCGCGTCCTCGCGGTGCTCCGGCGGGCCGGGTGGATCTGCGCCGCGTCGTGCCTCGTGGCGGGGTCGTGAGAGAGAGCTAGGAGGGAGGGTGGGGCTCGAAGCTCACCACTTGCCAGCCGGTGCTCTGCTGCCGGCCCAGGATGTGACGTAGAAAGGACTCGGGATAGCCGAGACGGCGATCGAACGCCGCCTTGAGGACGATCTGCGAGGAGTCGCTCACGCCGAGCTCGGGAGGCGGATCGGCGGCGTTGCGCAGCTCGGCTTCGAGGAAGTCGAACAGTCCGTCGACCGACCAGTAGGTGCGTGAATCCTCGCTCGCCGGTCGCTCACCGACCGACATCTCGGTCACACGACCGTTCCGAACCTCGATCCGCCGGCGATCTTCGAGAGCACCTTGCATCTCGATCTCGAGCGTGTAGCTGGCCGGGCCCCGGCTCTCCCAGCGGGTGCGGGCGGCCTCCAGCCGCTCGACGGTGAGGTCCGGCGGAGCGTTCGAGCGCAGGACCAGGAGACCGACCAGTAGACCGCCGACGAGGGCGATCGTCATCGCCAGAAGAGGGGGGCGTCTCATCGTCGCGCGGCAGAGAGGCTCGCTGGGGCCGAACGGCCGTACCCCCGGCCCGGTGGAGGCTCGCTATCCTTCCTCGGCGGCGGTCGTCGCGGCGGAGCCCTCGGCCAGCGCCATGCGCGACCGGAGGCGTTCGACGAGCTGGCGGGCTGGGTCGTCGACAGCGGCGTCGATCTCGTCCTCCCAAAGATACTCGAGGCCCTGCCCGGGGACGAAGACCTTCAGGTACAGCGTCTGGATGACGCCCTGGGTGCCGACGGCTCGTTCGTCCGGCTGAGCGTCGCCCGAGTCGCCGCCCTCCGAGCCGCCGTCGTCCGAGCCGGTCGCCAGCTCCTGGCTGGCGTACTCGACCGGCGCGTCCAGGCGCAGGCAGACGTCGGCCTCGTCGGGCAGGAAGACCTGCTCGAAGCGCCCCCAGGCCTCGAGCGAGTCGCGGAACTCGTTGGCGAGTGTGAACGGCGTCGCCGAGGTCAGCACGAGGATCTTGCGGGCACCCAGCAGCTCGTCGGCCATCGGTCGGTCGGCGAGAGCGGCGCCGGGCGCTGCCGGCTCCTCGGCCGTCTGCTGCTCGATGCGTTCCTGCAGACGGAGGATCAGGTCGGTCGGGGTCTCGTCGTCGAGATCGACCTCGTCGCGCCACAGGGTGCGCTCCTGACCCGGCACGAAGACCCGGAAGTAGAGCTTGTCGATCACCCGTACCGTGCCTTCGCCCTCTCCGGGCAGGGCCTGCTTGGTGAAATCGGGGCGGGTGCTCAGAGCGAAGCAGATATCGGCCTCGTCGGGCAGGTAGACCTGCTCGAGCCGGCCCCACTCGTCGAGCGCCTCGACGAACTCCGAAGAGAGCGCGAAGTGCATCGAGGTGTCGAGCAGCAGGACGGTACGAGCCTCCAGCAGCTCGCCGGGCAACGGGGCGTCGGAGTCGGGTCCGGGGACGACCTCTTCGTCCATCTCCGCGGCGAAGAGCGGGGTGCCGAGCAGGAGTAGGGCGATCCCGACTACCGTCGGCAGCGCGCGGCGAACGGGGTGTGAGCGGTGCATCGGTAGAGGGATCCTACACCACCGGCCGGATCCGCACCGAGAGTCGAGTCGGCGGAACGGCATCGTCCCGCACGGTCTGCTAGTCCTCGAACGAGGCCAGGACGTCGAGCACCTCGTCGATGTCCTGGCGCGTGTGGGCGGCGGAGATCTGGAAGCGGATCTCCTCGTCGCCCCGCGGCACGACGGGGTAGGCGAGACCGGTCGCCAGCACGCCGTTCTCTTCGAGGTGGGCCACCAGGGCGGCGGTGCGGGCGGTGTCTCGCACCATCAGCGGCACCACCGGGTGCTCGCCCGGGATCGTCTCGAAGCCGAGGTCGACCAGGCCCTGCTCGAACCGCCGCGTCATCTCGCGCAGGTGGGTCAGCAGGGCGCGTCCGCGCTCACTGTCGAGGATGTCGACCGCGGTGAGGGCGGCGGCCGCCTCGGAGGCGGTGATCGGGTTGGAGTAGACGTACAACGGCGCCGTCTCGCGCAGATAGTCGAGCACGGTCTCTTCGCCGACGACGTAGCCGCCGTTGACTCCCAGCGCCTTGCCGAGCGTGGCGATCAGGAGATCGGCGCGCGCGCCGCAGACCTCCTCGGTGCCCCGCCCGGTCTCTCCGAAGGCGCCGACGCCGTGCGAGTCGTCGACCACCAGGATGGCGTTGTCGGCGAAGTCCCCGTCGTACCGTCGGACGATGTCGGCGATCCGATCGAGCGGAGCGTGATCGCCGCGCATCGAGAAGATGCCGTCGGTGACCACGATGGCCCGTCGGTGCTCGTCCTCGGCGGCGGACAAGAGCTCGTCGAGGTGCTTGAGATCGAGATGGCGGTAGACGGCCTTGGCCGCCGGCCGCGCCAGCCGCATGGCGTTGATGATGCAGTTGTGGTTGAGGGCGTCGGAGAGCACGATCGTCTCGGGGGTGATGAGCGGCACCAGGACGCCGAGCGTCGTGGCGTAGGCGGAGCTGAAGATCATTCCCGCCTGGCGATCGTGGAAGGCTGCCAGACGGCGCTCGAGCGCGACGTGGGGCCGCATCGTGCCACTGATGAAGCGCACCGCACCCGGTCCGACACCGTAGCGCTGGGCGGCGCGCTCCTCGGCCGCGATCAGCTCGGGGTCGAGTGACAGGCCGAGGTAGCCGTTCGAGTTCATCTTGAGAAACGCCTGCTCCCGGCCTTCGATGCGGAAGCGCGGCCCGCGTCCTCCGCTGGCCGGCACTACCCCGGTGGTCACGGTCTCTTCACCCTTGAGGGTGCCGGCGTCCCGCATCGCGTCGATCTCGGTGGAGAGGGTCTGCTGC
>JAWVZD010000190.1:0-5183 GCA_033722395.1 Thermoanaerobaculia bacterium
CGCGGACCAGGTGATCTACGAGGCCATGGACCACACCGGCAACCTGGCGTGCATGGCTTCGGAGGAGCACCCGGACATCCTGCCCATTCCGGAGCACTTCCCCAAGGGCGACTACGTCCTCCTCTTCGATCCGCTCGACGGCTCGTCGAACATCGACGTGAACGTCTCCATCGGGACGATCTTCTCGGTCCATCGCAAGATCAGCGACGACACGGAGGGGTGCCTCGAGGACTGCCTCCAGCCCGGCCACCGGCAGGTGGCGGCGGGCTACGTCGTCTACGGCTCCTCCACGATGCTGGTCTACACCTCGGGCGCCGGGGTCCACGGCTTCACCCTCGATCCGAGCATCGGCGAGTTCCTCCTGAGCCATCCGAACATCCGGATGCCCGATCCTCCGTCCCGCACCTACTCGGTCAACGAGGCGTACTGGGACCGCTGGGGCGAGGGCCAGCAGCGCCTCCTCGCGCACCTGAAGAGCGGGGCGGTGGGATCGTACCGTGCCCGCTACATCGGCTCGCTCGTGGCGGACGTCCATCGAACGCTCCTGCGGGGCGGGCTCTTCATGTATCCCGCGGACGTGCGCAACCCACGGGGCAAGCTCCGCCTCCTCTACGAGGCCGCGCCCATGGCGATGATCTGCGAGGCCGCCGGCGGGCGGGCCTCGGACGGAACCCGGGACATCCTCCAGGTGCAGCCCGACGAGCTCCACGGCCGGACCCCCCTCTACCTGGGCTCGGCCGAGCTCGTCGATCTGGCCGACCGCTTCCTCGGACAGGTGTCGTAGAGGCGCCTCAGAAATCTGAAATATTCCGGGTTTTCCGAGGCCGCCGGAAAAGTCCCGGATCGCTGAAACCCCAGTGTTCAAGCGGGTCCTGAGGGGCCGCCTTTCTGGCATCGGACTTGCACCTCAGGACGCCCCGTAGCGCTGTACGTGGAAAAACCTACTGTTCGCAGCGCACGCGCGCAGTTCCAACTCACCTCTTTCATGGATTGAGGCATGAAGAGATTCAAGTATCTGGCTCTAGCGGCGCTGGTCGCCTTCGGAGCCTGTGACGAGGGCGAGGATCTGGTCGTTGACGACCCGATCACCGGCTCCGTCCAGGTGACGGTGACGGCGGAGAGCGCCGGAGTGCAGGGCATCACCGTCAACCTGGTTGGCGAGACGTCCTCCTCGCAGACGACGCCCGCGAGCGGCGTCGTGACCTTCTCCGACGTGCCTGAGGGCGCCTACGCTGTGACGATCAGCGGGATCCCCTCCGGCTACGTCTTCCCCGAGACCTCGAAGACCGCGACCGTCACGACCGAGGGGCAGACCGTTCCGGTCTCGTTCTCGGGCAACGTGGTCCGGACCGCTTCGATCTCCGGTCAGGTGACCGCCAACGGCGAGGCCGTCGAGGGCGCCACCATCGAGATCAACGGTCCCGAGGGTAGCGAGACGCAGCAGACCGGCGCGGCTGGTACCTACCAGTTCACCGGCCTGATCGCGGGTTCCTACACCGTCACGCTCCAGGGCGCCGACATCGGCGGCATCGAGTGTGTCGAGACGACCACCAACCAGGAGCTCGACCCCGGCGAGGGCGCCGTGGCGAACTTCTCCTGCGGTGGCCAGCGTGAGCCCGCTTCGGTCGCCATCGAGCGGATCACCACGCAGGCCGGTGTCGCCGTCGACCGCACCGCGGTCACGAACATCATCGTGATCCAGGTGGGTGTCGACGAGGGCGGCCAGAACGTCTCGCTGGTCACCGTCGATCTGAACGGCATCGAGATCTGCTCGCAGGAGCTCGGTGGGAACCCCGTCTCCGGCCCCATGGCCGTCGAGGAGGAGTTCGAGATCGACTGCGTCGTGAACACCGCGGCCGTCCGCAGCATCCTGGGCGAGCCGTCGAGCCAGTTCACCGAGGCCGGCAGCGGCCTCCCCTTCGAGCCGATCTTCCTGAACGGTGAGATGAACATCGTGGCCGAGGCCGTCACGGAGAGCGACGACGACGTCGATCCCACGGCGACCGCCGGCATCACGCTGGTCAACCCGGACCTCCTCGCGCTCAACGTCGAGGTGGACAACCCGGAGGCTCCGTCGGTCATCATCGACTCGACGACCGGCCTGCGCTGGCTGTCGGGCTCCCTGACCTTCACGGTCTACCCGATCATCTTCAGCGCCCCGTTCGATCCGAACAACCCGGCCATCGCCCGGGCCAACTTCGGCTTCGACAGCTACGTCTCGGACGAGAGCACCACGCACTACACCAACGACACGGACTTCCGTCCGGACGTCGGTGACGACGCGGTGCCCGCCACGTGGCAGCTCAACAGCACCTCGCCGGACCCGGTGAACGGTTCGTTCACGTTCACGCTGTCCGACGCCATGCTGACCGGCGCCACGAACTCCGACGGCGTCTTCCAGGTGGGCAACGGTGGTGGTATCGACGACATCATCACCGGGACCATCGGCGCGCAGAACATCACCATCCAGACCATCACGTCCTTCGGGCAGTTCGGTCCGGGCGTGGTCTGCGCCAACATCTCGACCACCTGCACCCCGACCGCCGGGACGGTTTCGCCGAACCCGCTGCGCGTCTTCTACGAGGGCGTGCTGCAGTCGGGTACCGGTGCGGTCAACAACGTGCTCCGCGTGGACAACCAGGAGCCGTGGGCCAACACCGTCGAGATCGACCCGCACCCCGCGGCGTCGCTCTTCCCGGGCGCCGTGGCCGGCGTGCCGATTACCACGAACGGCAAGTCGTCCGTCCGCGGTGGCTGGAACTTCAACGGCCAGCGGGACGGCTGGGTGAACCACGCGTACGAGTTCGACTCGGGCATGTGGGCCAACACCATGGCCACCGACGCCCCGAACATGTACGCGACGCACCCCTACTTCGCGCTTCCCACCGGCATCACCGCCAGCGTCACTCCGCTGGCCGGCATCGGTGTGGACGCCGCGGGTCTGGCGTACTTCGCCGCCGAGAGTGAGGACGCCAACTCGCTCAACGGGCTGACGATCACCGGCATGGCCGGATCGGCCCAGCGTGTGCGGACCGCGAACGGCGACCGTCTGGTCGAGACCGGCGCGGACCTGCCGAACGACGAGGGTCCGGGTCTCGACCTGCTGACCCCGCCGAACAGCAACGAGCGTGACGACATCTCGCTCGTGGGCGTGGTGCCCGACCTCTTCGCGAACGCTGGTCTGACCAACGTTCTCGAGATCGGTGTCGACGGTCACGATCCGGAGTTCCGGAACGACGTCGGTGCCAGCGGCACCTCCCCGATCTACCCGACGCCCGACGGCTCCGTGTACAACACGTACGGTGTGCTGCAGGCTTCGAACCCCAGTCAGATCGACGACGGTACGCTTTCCTGCTCCGGCACGCCGCCGAGCCAGGTCTGCACGACCGACAAGACCGAGGGTGAGTTCATCGGGACGATCACCGACGCCGGCAACGGGTTCTCCGGCGCCGCGGCGGTGACGATGCGCGACTGGGAGAACGGCTGCCCGAGCGGCACGATGTCCTGCGCCGTCGAGCAGAACGAGCGGAACGGGATCACGCTGCAGGATCCCGCCATTCTCCTGCCGACCGCCTACCTGTACTGGGAGTGGTCGATCGACGGTGGCAACACCTTCCTGAACCCGGCGGGCGCCCCGATCGGTGCGTACGACGCGATCGCGGGTACGCCGGCGGCGAACGACGGATACCGTCAGCAGCAGCCGACCGCCTGGGACCGTGCTGCGAACAGCAGCTCCGCGACCGCGACGGTCGAGCACATCGCCGACAAGACGTTCCCGATCGTGGGTAACGTCGAGATGCCGACGATCACGATGTTCGTGCTCGGCAACACGTACAACTACTTCGGCGAGAACGCCGACGTGGTCGATCTCAAGTACACCGACTTCGTGATCGACTACAACACGATCACCTCGATCCAGTCGTACCACGACGAGGTGGGTGACTCCGGCGATCCGTTCGCTCCGGGTGTGGATGCCTACGGCAACCCGTACCTGTCGAACGGTGACGACGGTGGTGACCCCGGTGCGGGCGACCTGCCCGAGGCCGGTAACTCGCTGCAGCTGCCGATGGCCCAGACGACCCACACGGCCTTCGGCTCTGCCTCCATCCTCCTGGGTGGTGACCTGGCCGCTTCGGCCGAGTTCGTCGGCTGCGTCGCCCTGTTCGATGATCAGGGCTTCCCCGACAACGCCTTCGACGGTGACGCGTACTACGACGCGCCGTCGGATCCGGACTACGTGCACATTCCGCGCGGACCCCGGTGGAGGACGTGGGATCACGCCTATCCGTACGGGCTGATCAACACGCAGTACAACACCTTCACGCCGAGCAGCGTCCCGCAGAACAGCCAGACCGTCTGCGCCAACGGCATGGACGCGTACGACATCCGTGCGCAGCTCTCGCCGAGCGCCAACGGTCCTGCGTGGAACTTCGGCATCGGCGTCGAGACCGGCGGCTCGCAGCTCGAGCTGTCCGTGTCCGGCCAGTCGGGCGTGTTCGTGCCCGGTATCGACATCACCCGCGTCGACCTGTACTACATCGACGCCGAGGGCCGTGCGCGGATCCTCGATCTGTCGGGTGCGAACTGGACCGGTCCGTTCGTCGAGGACGTCGGTACCGGCTCCTTCGGCCGGACCTACACCTGGACCTGGAACGGCACCCTGCCGACGAACACGGTCATTCCCGACGTGGACGGCAGCGGTCGCTGGACCGAGCCCTACTTCTTCACCTACCGGGTTGGCAACGGTACGGCGCTGATGTGGGACGACTCCGCGAACTAAGCGGAATGCACGACAGGTGAGCGGCCTCGTGCCGCGAGCCTGAGCACGACAGACGAGGCCCCCGTCCGGCACACCAGCCGGGCGGGGGTTCTCGCGTTGGGGGGGTCGTGGTGCTCGGCCGTGGCTTCTACCTTCACGTCATGCGCCTCTTCCTCTCCTCCCACGGGCTCGGACGCCACGGCCGGCGGCTGGCGGAGCTGACCGGGGGTGGGGGACGGGCCCTGCTGGTGGCGAACGCCCTCGACGCCGCACCCGAGGAGAGCCGGCGGGCGGTCTTCGTCCGGACGGCCGCGGCCCTGGACGAGATCGGCTTCGACGTCGGCGAGCTCGACCTCCGGCGCTACTTCACCTGGAGCGACGGGCTTGCGGCGAAGGCCGCCGGGGCCGACCTCCTCTTCGTGAC
>JAWVZD010000191.1:0-5177 GCA_033722395.1 Thermoanaerobaculia bacterium
GGCCACGGCCCGGTCGATGATCTCCATGTTGCGGTCGACGAGCTCGCGGGTGGCGGGATCGAGCTGCGCCCGGCGCACCTCGAGGGTGCGGAGCAGATCGACCTTGACGTGCATCTGCCCACCCTCGGAACGGACGCGCTCGCCGGCGATCCGGAGCTCGTCCATCGGCTCGGCGTGCACCGCCATCGATTCGCCGACGCTCTGGGGCGCTTGCGGCTCTTGGCGGCCCACCATCGTGAAGGTGACCGCCGCGACCAGCATGGCGGCCGCCGCCAACCCGATCCGGGAGAGTCGCCGCTCCGGCCGCGCCTCGCGCCGGATCTCTGCCTCGATCGCCGGCCACAGGTCGCGGCGCGGGACTTCTTCGATGGCGAGATCTCGCGCCGACGCGATCAAACTCTCGAGCGCCTCCACTTCGGCGCGGCACGCCGCACAGCTCGCGACGTGAGCCCGAAGTCGCATTCTCTCCTCCGCCGGCAGGGTCTCGTCGACGAGATCCTGTAGTTCGTCGTGTTCCGGACAGTTCATGATTCCAGTGCCTTTCTCAGCAGCTTGCGGGCGCGGTGGAGGTGGGCCTTGGAGGTGCCCACGGCGATCCCAAGAGCCTCGGCGACCTCGGCATGCCGCAACCCTTCGACGTCGTGCAGAACGAAGACCCGGCGCGCCATCGGTGGCAGTGTGCCGACGGCATGCTGCAGATCCATCGCCGCTCCGGCCCGCGGCGTGTGCGGCGTGTGATGCACCTCCGGATCCTCCACTGGCACCAGGCGCGCCTCGCGCCGGCGCCGGGCACGCTGCCGGCTGAGGACCACGTTGACCGCCAAGCGGTGCAGCCACGACGAGAACGCGCTGTCGCCGCGGAAGGTGTGGAGCTTGCGCCAAGCGCGGACGAACGCCTCCTGAGCCAGGTCTTCGGCCAGGCTCGGATCGCCGACCATGCGTAGACAGACGGCGTAAACCCGCCCGACGTTCTTACGGTAGAGTCGCTCGAACGCCTGGACGTCGCCCCGACGAGCCAGGTCGACATCCGAGGCGTCGGGCGAGATGTCGACGTCTCTGGGCACCATTCCGGCGGCTCCGTGAGCCGGTCGCATCGCGTAGTGAGCGCACGCATCGATCATCACATCCTTAGATGCGTCGACCGGACCTACGGTTTATACGGCGAACCCGCGGCAGAGTACCACCCGTAGACCAGTCGGAGGTCGCACGACGGAGATGAGATCGATTCGAGCAACGGAGCGATGGCGGCGGGCTCCGGTCTTGCTCGCCGCTTCGGCGATCGCCGTCGGCTTGGCGGCAGGAGCCTGCAGCCATCGTCCGCCCCCCTCCCCGGCGACGGGTAGCCCCGCTCCATCGACCTCTTCGTCGGCGACAGGGATCGCGCCCGACGCTCGCCTCCTGGTGATCGTCCTCGACGCCGTGCCGTACGACTCGGTGCTGGGTCTGGCCGGGGCGAAGGCCGAGGCCGAGCTGCTCACCGGCCTCGAGGGGCCCGTCCCCCTGGTGTCGACCTTCCCGTCCAGCACCAGCATCGCCCTGACCGCGATCCTGTCGCGCTTCGGGCTCGACGACCCGCCGGGCTACGAGGCCAAGTTCTACGATCGCGGTCGCGACGAGATCCGCGGCGGCGGTCTGATCAGCTATGGCAACATCCGCTTCGACTGGCATCACTTCTTCGACTGGCAGCTGCGCGGCTTCTTCAGCAAGTCGAAGGTCTACGCCTGGCCGCTCAAGTTCAACGTCCGGGAGCTGCGCAAGGCCCTCGACGCCTTCGTCGCCAGCCGGCGGCGCTCCTTCTTCGTCTACGTCAACTCGACCGACGCTACCGGTCATCTACGCGGTCCCGATGCGTTCGGCACCACCTTCGAGGCGCTCGACCGGCTGATCCCCCGGGTGCGGGACCGGATCGAGGAACCGCTCTATGTGGTCGTTCTCTCCGATCACGGCCTGGGCGGGGACGGCGAGGTGCTCAGGAACGCTCGGCCGGAGGTCTTCCGCACCGTCCGCCGGGCCGGTTGGACGATCCGCGGGCATCTCGACGAGCCCGGCTCGGTGGTGCTGACACCGTTCGGCCTGGTGTCGAGCTTCGAGGTCTATACCCGTCCGGGTGACGAAGCGGCGGTCGCCGCCGCCGTGGTCGAGGCACCCGGCGTCGATCTCTGCACCTATCCCACCGCCGACGGCTGGGCGGTCCTGGACCGCGACGGAAGCGCCACGATCGAGCGTCGTCTCGAGGGCGGAGCCACGACCTGGACCTACCGCCCGGAGAGCGGCGATCCGCTCGGATATCGATCGCTCGCCGAGGCCAGTGCCGCCGAGGCCGGGGCCGCCGAGCCCAGTGCCGCCGAGGCCGGCATCGCCTGGCCGGCCGAGGCCTGGCTCGAGAACACCTGGGACGCGACCTACCCCGACGCGCCCCTCCGCATCGCCGCCGGTTTCGAATGGGTTCAGAACCCGGCATCGATTCTGTGCTCGGTCGCCGAGGGCTACCTCTACGGCTCGAAGTCAGCCTACATCGGTGCCCGGCTGTCGACCGGCAGGATCCGCTGGACACACGGTGCCCTCGAGCGCGATGCCACGCTGGGGTTCCTGATGACCGACTTCCCCGGCTGGCGGGCCGACGGTCCGCGCCGGTTCGATGCCGCACTCGACTTCCTCGTCGACTCCGGCTTCGACCGCCGCACCGGAACCGACGCGACGGAGACCGAATGAGGCTCGCCCGGCCCAGCCGAGCGGCGCTCCTCCTGGCGATCGCCCTCGTCGCCCGACCGTCGGAGGCCCCCGCCTACGAGACCGACCAGTACACCGCCAGGCGGGCCGAGGTCGCCGACTCGACCGAAGTGCTGAACCGCGAAGTGAACCGCGCCCTGGAAGAGATCGTCGCCGAGTGGCACTACGGGCGTGACGAGCGGCGGCTGGTGCGGCAGGTCTATCGACGCCTCGGCGGCCGCCACTGGGTGGACGCGATCGAGCGGTTCGCCATCCGCAGCCCCGAGGTCGACCAGTTCGACACGGTCAAGGCCGAGAGCATCTACGCCGGCGTCTCGCCGCTCTCCGGACGGGTCGTCTTCTGTTTCGGGCTCGGGCCGACGATCCGGCTCGCCGGCACCCTGATCGGGAGCGACAAGCTGGGGCACTTCTTCTCACAAGGCTGGAAGTACTACCGACGGCACCGGCGAGGCCAGCCGGAAGAGAGGGTGGTCGCGCTCGGCCTGCGCAACGAGACGTGGATCTTCGGCCGGGTCACCACGGGCGTCTTCTCGAACGCCGACCTGGTAGCCAACTACGAAGGCTACCTCTTCTATCGCGGGCTGTTCGAGGACGACGTCGTGTCCGGTCGCCCGGCGATCGTCCGCTTCGAGGGCGCCGGTGCACGGCTGATGCGTCGGTTCGACTGGCGCGACCACGTCAACCCGTTCTGGGACGAAGCGCTCAACCCGAGCGCCTACGACCGTCTGCTCGCACCCCATGTGCGGCGGAATCTGCAGCGGCTCTGCCCTCTCTACCGGCGTCAGCCAGAGCGCTTCGAGCTCGAGAACAGAGGCGCGCTCGAGTCGCGCTATGCCCACCTCGGCCTGCGGGACGCGAGCCGTTTCCGCATCGACCGGCTGTGCCGGGAGCGGGACGGCGAGTCGACTACGACGGAGAACGACCCGGGCGACGACCTTCCTCGCCGCGAGGCGACCTCGACGGACGGCCCGCCCTAGCCAACGGAGCCCGCCGTGACCCGGCACCCGCTGGGCACGCCGGGATACCGGAGCGCACCCGGCACCCTAGAAGAGCGGCCCCAGAAAGCGGTGCGCCAGCGAGGCGAGCTCGCGCTCGCCCAGCACCCGCCCGAGGGCGAGCCCCGCACCGCTACCCGCCTGATCGTCCTCCCAGGCGTCGCGGTCGACGACGACGAGAGGCTCGAGTCCGGCTCTCTCCAGCCGTCGGTTGACCGACTCGAGCTCCGGACCGGTGAGCTCGGCGAAGCGCTCCTCGGCGCGCGAGAGCTCGGCGAGGAGCCTCTCGGTCCGCTCGATCTGCGTCCGGGTCGGTCGTCCCTCGTAGTTCGAGATGGCACCGTAGAGGTTGCCCAGATTCTCGCGCAGCTTCTCGTCGCCCGACAGCCAACCGGCTTCGCTGGTCGAGACCAGCGAGGTGCGGAACGATTCCAAGCTATCGACATACTCCTCGATCGTCCGCTCGGTGGCACGCCGGTCGGTCGACTCGACCCGCGCCGCGGCCTGCTCTTCGAGGTCGAGCAGGGCCTCGACGAGGTAGGTCAGGTCGCCCAGCCGCTCGTAGATCCGCATCGCCGTCTCCTGCTGCAGCGCCCGATCCTCCTTCGAGTGCGGCGAGCGCGGGTCCGGCAGCAGCTGGATCTCGCCCTCGAGCGTCTCGTCTCCCTTGACGAGCTTGTAGGTGTAGGTGCCCTCGGGCAGCCGCGGCCCCTGGAAGGCGAACACCAGATTGGTGGCCGGCGGCAGCTTCGGCGGCGGCAGGTTGATCGGCAGATCGACGCGGTTCATGCCGCGCCGCTTGCCGCCGGTGAGCTCCGAGACGACCTCGCCGTCGGCATCGTAGATCTCCACCCGGAGGTCGCCGAAGATGTGACGGCGATTCTGGTAGTAGAAGATGCTCGCCGCGCGCGGCACGTTACGGCCGACGTACTCGGCGTCGCCGTTGAACCAGTTGAAGCCGCTCCCCATCTGCATCACCGCCGGCCGGGAGGGCAGCAGCGCGATCTTGGCGTCGAGCATCTCGCTGTCGAGCGCCCGCAGGGGAGTGAGGTCGTCCAGGATGTAGATGCCGCGGCCGTGCGTGCCGACGATCAGGTCGTGGTCGCGCGGATGGATCTGGATATCTCGCACCGGCACCTTGGGGAGGTTGCCCTCGAAGCGTGCCCACTGCGCCCCGCCGTCGATCGAGACGAACAGCCCGTGCTCGGTACCCAGGAAGAGAAGCTCCGGGTCGAGCGGATCCTCGCGCACGACGTGAGCGAAGCCGTCGAGCTCGTCGGTGGCGAGCGACTCCCAGCTCTGCCCGAAGTCGGTGGTGCGGTAGACGTAGGTCGTCATGTCGCCGCTGTAGTGACCGTCGACAGTGACGTACGCCGTGCCTTCGGCGTGATGGCCCGCTTCGACCTCGGAGACCCACAGCCCGGCCGGCAGATCGGGGATGGCGGCGGTCAC
>JAWVZD010000192.1:0-5170 GCA_033722395.1 Thermoanaerobaculia bacterium
GCGGTAGGGAGACTGTGCGAGATCGATCTCCAACCGATCGACGGTGAATCGTCCCGGCGCCGACCAGACGTCGACGTCGTCGAGCCGGAACCGGCCGCGCTCGACCTCCAGACCGGCGGCGATGTCGCGCAGAGCGAACCGACCGAGCTCGATGCTCTCGGCTCGCAGCTCACCACGGCTCGTCAGGCCGAACGGAGCTCGCGGCGCGCCGCCCCCTTCGAGTCGCGGCGCCTCCAGAACGAGGTCGAGGCCGCGGATCTCGCTCCCTTCCGATTCGCCACCGGCCATGCGACTGACGACACGCCCTCCGTCGATACGGAGAGTGTCGATCTCGAGGGCCACGCGCCCCGAGAGGTCGGTGGCCTTCTCGGCCGCGGTGTCGTAGCCGTCCACCGGTACTCCCGCCACGGGTAAGCGACCGGGCGGCAGAGAGACGATGTCGATGGTCGGTGCCTCGAGCCGTACTCGATCGATCGACAACCGTCCCCGCAGCAGAGGAGACCAGCGGTGCGCGAAGACCACCCGTGGGATCTCGGCCGAGATCGTCTGGCCGTCCTCGGCGATCGTCGCCTCGACGTCGACGGCGACCCAACCACGGTGCGGGACGAATCGGAACGCCGCCGAGCGCAGGGCGATGCCGCTCCTCTCAGCCACCAACCGCACCAGATCGGCCTCGACGGCCGGCGCCAGCAGCATCGGGACGACGAGCACTACCAGGAGTACGACGACGACGGAGCCGATCGATAGAAGCGTGGCGGACGGACGACGCATGAGCGTCCGGGGGGTCCCCCGGCGGGATGTCGATTGTAGCCCGAAGCCCACCGGACCACGACGCTCCGGCTGCGACTCAATCCGACGCCGAGCCGGAAGCAGCGGCGAATCGTCCGCGCACGGCGGCCAGATGGCGCGACAACGGCCCGAGAGCGCTCTGCGGCTCGACCCCGCCGTCCCACCCCTCCCAGAAACGAGACAGCGGACTGACCTCGCGGTGCATGGCGCGCGCGACGTCGCCCTCGGCCACCGTCCCCTCCGGCTTCCACTCCTCGCCCCGCGCCGCCGCGGCTCGCTCGAGCAGTCGCCGCGCCGCGCCGAGGTCGCCCCGCTCGCGGGCGATCGCGGCCCGCAGGAAGAAGCCGCCCACCGCCTTGGGATTCGTCTGACAGGCCCACTCGAGGCGCTGGTCGGCTTGCTCCAGATTGCCCTCGAGCAGGTCGATCTCGCCCAGCACCAGAAGAGCGCCGGTCTCCTCCGCGTTGACCTCGAGCGCTCTCTCGAGCGCCGCCCGCGCCGCTTCGAGCTGCGCCCACGAGGTCGCCGTCATCGCCCGCAGAACGCCCCACTGCTTGTGCGCCCGGTGGCTCATCGGAGCCTGCCGCCGCAGGGTATCGAGCTGGCCGAGCGCAGCGTCGAACTCCCCCTGGATCGCCAGGCATGCGGCCAGGTAGTACCGCGCGTCTTCGTGCGACGGATCGAGCGCCAGAGCGCGACGGAACAGAGCAGCGGCGCGCTCTACGTCCCCGTCGCGCTTCATGGCATCCATCGCCGCGCGCTGCGTCTCCCAGAAGGCGAGCGTCCTCTCCCGTTCGTCGAGCTGCCCGACCGGTAGAGGCCCGGCGTCCGCCGCCTCGCTCTCTACCGCCGGGGCGTCGAGACGACGTGGACTCGGCTCTCCCTCGACGACTCTCCAGCGCCCGTCGACCGGCACCGGATCGACCGGTTGCACCTCGCCCCCCAACCAACGCACCTCGATGCGATCGATCGACGTCGCCTCGCCGAGCCCGAAGTGGAGCCGGCGACTGCTCTGCGACAGATAGGAGGCGCTGCCGACGGTTCGACGGTGGCTCACACCACCGGCCTCGACGACCACCGTCGCGCCGTCACCGAAGCCGAGGGGCTCTCCGGCCGCCGTTCGGCTGACCAGCTCGAGCTCGAGCCAGTGGCCCGACTGCATGTCGTTGCGCATCAACTTCGGTGGCCCGTCGAGGCGTTGCACGAGGACGTCTTGGTCGCCGTCGAGATCGAAGTCGGCCACCGCCAGCCCGCGCGACAGGTCGGGGCGCTCGAGAGCCGGATCGAGCGGTGCCAGGTCGTGGAAGAACTCACCCCGTCGGTTCCACAGCCACATGTCGGGCTGCGGTTCGAGCCGGGGCGAGCCGTCGGCCGCGACGCCACCCTTCTCCAAGGTGCTGCCGTTCGCCACTACCAGGTCGAGCCAGCCGTCGGCATCGAGATCGACGAACTCGGTTCCCCAACCGACGCGGTGGAGGGCGATCTGCCCGAGGCCGAGGGGCGCCGCCTGATCGGTGAAGCTGAGCGGTACCTGCCGCGACGACGCCTCGCCCTCACTGCGGGCGAGGTCGACCAGACGCGAGTCGTAGAGGGCGTTCTCCTGTGCGATCCAGTGGGTGACGAACAGATCGTCGTCGCCGTCGCGGTTCCAGTCGCCGGCGGCGAGTCCCATCGCCCCCCGATAGTCGGCCACCCATGCCGAAAGAGAGGCATCCTCGAAGGTGTCGCCGCGATTCAGGTAGAGCGCGTTGTCCGAGATGTCGTTGGCGACGTAGAGGTCGAGCCGGCCGTCGGCGTCGAAGTCGTGCCACAAAGCGGTGAGGCTCCGACCGGCCGGATTCGATACCCCCAGGAGCTGCGCCATGTCGCGGAAGCGGCCGCTGCCGTCGTTCTCGAGCAGTAAGTTCGGCTGCGGCTCGAAAGAGGCCGGGTTCAAGGTGTAGGGAACCGCGGTGCCGTACTGCTCCGTGGCACGCCGCTCGCCGGGGGCGGGCGGCTCGTAGACGACGTATCCGCAGACGTAGAGATCGAGGTCGCGGTCGTTGTCGTAGTCGCCCCAGCTCGCACCCGCCCAGAAGCCCGGCGGCGACGGAAAGTCGGCATCGCGCTCGAGGGTGCCGGACCGGTTGCGAAACAGGAGCAGCGCATCGTAGCCGGTGACCACGAGATCGAGCCAACCGTCGGCGTCGACGTCGCCCCAGGCCGCCGCCATACCGACGATGCGGGTGTCGGGGAAGTCGTCGCGTCGCCGGAAGGTGCCATCACCCAAATTCTCGTATAGCGCCGAGGCGGCGCGCGCGGCCGGAGCCAGATCGAGTGAGCCGCCGACGCTCACGAGGAACAGATCGTCGTCACCGTCGCGGTCGAAGTCTCCCCAAGCGGCACCCGGACCCATGTCCTCGGGAAGCTGCGACGTCCTGGAGCCTCGGAACGGCTCGAAGGCAGCCAGGCCGGCATCGCCGGCGACGTCGACCAGACGAGGCTGTGGAGCATCGGCGGGCACTCCTCGCGCCAGACGCTCGGTGATCTCGGGCAGATCCTCCCCCGGGCGACGCGTGTCGGGCCGGCTCGAGCGATAGAGCCACCAGCCCCCGACGCCCAGCACCAGGACGGCGAGAGCCAGAGCCACTACGAGACGCCTGACCCGACGGCGGCGGCGCCCCGGCCGCGGCGGCGGCCGCAGGGGGGGTTCGGACGAGCGACTCATCGGTGCGGAGCGCTAGCGTCCCGCTCCCGCCGGAACGACGTCGGCCGCCGTCTCGGCCGCCGAGGCGACCCGCACGGTGGTGCGAGCGCGGGTCATCTCGACCACCGGCGCGGTGATGCCCGAGTCCTCACCGAGCAGGAAGTTGAGCAGGAACTGATCGACCTTGCGGTACATCAGCGACGCCTCGACGGTGTAGCTACCGGGCTCGCCGAGCTCCGGCTCGTGGATCTCGACCTCGCGGCCGGTGCGGGCGAGATCGCGCTGCTTCTCCGGCACCACGGCGGCGCTACAGTCGACGACGTACTCGACCGTGTCCGAGTAGCCCGGGAACAGCGCACGCCGAAACCGCACGCCGACCATCTCCCACAGGTTGTGGCGATCGATCAGGTTGCCGTACTGATCGACCGGCTCGGCCTTGAAGAGGAAGCTACCGGGCTCGATGAAGTGACGCTCGTCGCGCGTGCCGGAAGAGTAGACCTCGCGCCCCTGGTCGTCGTAGACGTGGAGCTCGACCCAGCTCTGGATGATGTCGAGCGGACCGGTCGGGAAGTCGTGCCCCACCTTGTTGGCCGTCATCACGACCCGGATCGGCAGCGTTCCCCGCGCAGGGACGACCTCGGGGACATCGAGATCCAGAGTGACGACCTCTCCCTCGCGCCACTTGTCGGCGATCTCGGGGATCTCGAAGTCGCCCTGGAGCCACTCCTCGGTGAGCCGTACCTGCTCCTGCCAGCCTTCCAGCTCGAGCATCTCCGGCACCAGGCTGTTGGCGGCGATGAAGCGATGGCTGCGGTGCATGCCGTCGTCCGGAGTACGGTTGTAGTCGGTAGCGTCACCACGAGCCGGATCGTCCGAGGCGACCAGCGGCATATGACACTCGCGGCACTCGATCGTCTGGTGCGGGTCGCCCTCGACGAACCAGTGGCTCGCCTTCCAGTTGTCGTACTGGTTCTGCAGCTGCACCCAGCCGACCCGGTTGACCTCCTGGTCGATGAACTGCTTGTGGCAGGCGGCGCAGTACTCCGGCGCCTTGAACATCCGCTTCGACAACTCGAGGTGCTGGTCGGGATAGGTGCGGATGAGGAAGTCGCTCGCCAGCTTGCCGAGCCCGGACTCGTGCCACTGCCAGAGATAGGCCGGCGGCTGTGCCATGACGTAGTTGGCGTTGCCCTGGAGATCGGTCTCGCGGATGGCGTGGCAGGAGAGGCAGGAGACGCCCTCTTCGTAGCCGTGCGCCCCGGTCAGGTTCTCGGCGAAGATGTCCTTGTTGCCGGAGAACAGCGAGATCGGATCGTGGCAGCCGCCGCAGTAGCGGGTCGACTCGGGTCCGTTCTGCTCCGCCATCACGCTCTGCACTTTGCGGAAGAGCGGATCCATGGCCGAGTAGCGATGGGCGCTCGGCAGCCATTCATCCAGAATCTGCTCGTGGCAGCCGGCGGTACCGCAGGTGCGCGAGCCCGCCAGCGAGTCTGCATCGAACGCACCGCCGGTCGAAGTGACCGCCAGACTCGGTGCGAAAGGGCGATCCTCGCCGTAGATCAGGCTGTAGTCCTCAGGAAATTCGTTGACGTATTCGGGACCCGGATAGACGACAGCCAAGAGCCCGGCGGCGACGACGCCGACCGCCGTCATCGCCAGCACCCATCGACCGGCTCGGGCGGCTGCGTCGCCCAC
>JAWVZD010000193.1:0-5156 GCA_033722395.1 Thermoanaerobaculia bacterium
GTCGCCGTCGTCGATGCGGGCCGCGAAGCCGACCACCGTCCCGCACGGCGCGCGCACGAACAGCTCGTCCATGCCGTAGGAGGTCTGACGGCGGGGCACGAGCACCTCCGCTCGATCGCCGAGCGCGGCGATGACGGCATCGAGGTCGGCGACCTCCACGAAGAGCGTGGCCGTGCTGGTGGCGAGCTCGGCGCCGAGGTCGCCCGGGGCACCGGTAGCGCCCAAGTCGGCGTCGATGCTGGCCCGGGTCTGATACATCAGCTCGACCGCCCCGTTGGTCAGCAGGGCGAAGCCGATCGCACTTTCGTGCGGTACCTCGGCCACCACCTCGAAACCGAGAGCTTCGGTCCAGAAGGCGAGACAGGGCTCGATCTCTTCGACCGTGATCAGGGATGTCGCCCTGGTGATCACGGTGTCTGGGCTGGCGACGGAAGCATCGAGTAGAAGGGCTGCGAAGACGAGCAGACCGGCGGTTTGTACGAAGACTGTCCTTTCGGCACGGAACGGACCCCTTTCGCTACGGTATCCGGGAAGAGTAGCAAGCGGCGAGGCCGGCGTCATGAGCGGCTGACATGGTGCCGGAGCCGGGACTCGAACCCGGACGCCCGAAGGCGGGGGATTTTAAGTCCCCTGCGTCTACCCGTTCCGCCACTCCGGCGAGCTCGAGTCTATCGCTCCGGGTCGTTGGAAGCGGCCGTCTCGGAGGGCTCGAGTCGCTCCAAGGTATACGGATCGCGTGTCGGCAGGAGGGTCACTTTGTCGAGCCAGCGGCGGACCAGGGGGTGGCGGAGCGCGACGGGGTCGCGATCGGTCGCGACCGTCGCGCTGCCGGCCCCGACGACGACGAGTCTCGCCGGATCGAAGGTTCGGCGGGCGGCCCTCTGGACGTCGCCGGCGCCGAGTCGCTCGAGCTGCTCGCGGTAGGCCGGCCAGAAGCTGTGCGGCCGGCCGAGGAGGAGGTTTTCGGCCAGGTAGCCGGCGATCTCGTCGGCCGAGTCGAAGCGCTGCGCCAGCCGCGACAGGAGCTCCTGGCGGATCGCCTCGAGCTCGCGGGGCGACACCCTCCGTTGTCGCAGCCGCTCGATCTCGTCGACCGTGGCGTCGAGAGCCGTCGGCACGTTGACCGTCGAGGTGTCGAGGTAGATACGGAAGAGGCCGGCCGCGTCGGGGCGCCGCTCGACCTCGGAAAGGACCCGGTAGACCAGACCTTCCCTACCCCTCAGTCGGCCACCGAGGCGTGACAGGAGGCCGGTCCCCCCGAGGATCTCGTTCGCGGCGTCGAGGGCGGCGATCTCGGCCGCGTTCCAGCCGTCGATCGGCGCCAGCGTTCGCGCCAGCGAGACCTTGGCCTGGGGCGTGGGATGCTGGACCCAGTAGAAGCCGGTCGGAGGCGGCCGCTCGGTCGGGCGCTCGGTCGGCGGCGCGGAAGCTATCTTGGTCGCACCTCTCGTGGGTCCGACCTCGCCCGCCGTCTGGCGCCAGAGAGCGACCTGCGACTCGAGTATCCGCAGAGCCCGCGCCGTGTCGATCGCTCCGGAGACGGCGAGGATGGCGCCCTCGGGGCGCCAGGCGCGGCGGTGATGGGCTGCGAGGTCGTCGACCTCGATCGCTTCGAGCTCCGGTCCGGTCAGCTGGCGAGCGCGTGGATCGCTCCGCCCGTAGAGGATCCAGGCGAGCTCGCGCTCCATCAAGTCGATCGGATCGTCGTTGCGTCCCGCCAGGATGCTGGCAAGGTTGGCGCGGAGCGACTCGAAGCGCTGCGGGTCGAACGCCGGCCGGCGGAGGATTTCGAAGAGGATGGCGACCGCCTCGTCGAAGGTCGCCGCCAGGCAGTCGAGGTGGGCCACCCGCCGGCGATCGCCGCCGTCGAGGCGGATCTCGGCGCCGAGGGAGTCGATCGCCTCGTCGAGGGCGTCGGCGGAGCGCCGCTCGGTGCCGCCGCGGCGCATCATCGCGGCGGTGAGGTCTTCGAGCCCTGTGGGAGTCGCCGCCGCGTCGTCGGCTGGGAGGACGACGAAGAGCTCGACCAGCGGCAGGGTGTGGTCCTCGACCACCACCGCCGGCGTGCCCTGGCTCAGGCGATGGAGATACGGCTCGGCGGGTGGGATCTGTACGGTGCGTCGCGGCAGCTCGAGCTCGTTCGGATGGGGTGGAATCTCGCTCTCGGTCGATGCGAACGCAGCGTCGATGCCGAGCGGTCGACCGAGCACCGCGGCGAGGAGCAGTCCGACCGAGCCGAGCCAGGGGCGATGGGAGCGCCTCATGGCGGCGCGTCCTCCGTCCCAGTTCCGCGACGCAGGAAGAGCGCCGTCGTCCGCCGCTCCGGACGGAACAGCCGCTCGGCGAGTCGCTGCACCTCGGCGGCGGAGATCGCTTCGAGCTGGGCGGCCCAGCTGTCCAGCAGGTCGCCGCGCCCGAGGCCGTGATGGAAGAGAAGCTCGAGCATCAGCTCGGAGGGCTCCTCGAGGCGGCGCAGGGTATTGGCGGCGAGCCGGTTCTTCGCCTTGTCGAGCTCGAAGGAGCCGACGGGTTCGCGCCGCAGGCGATCGAGCTCGACTTCGAGGAGTGCCGCGAGCGCCTCCGGCGACCCTCCTCGTCGCGCCTCGGCGATCAGCGTCAGCCGCCCAGCGTGGCGCAGTCGGGTGTGCCGGGCGTAGGCGGCGAAGACCGCTCCCCGCTCGAGGACGAGGTTGCGGTGGAGGCGGCCCGAGCGTCCGTTCAGCAGCGCCACCAGGAGCTCGGCCGCGACCGCGTCCGAGTCGGCGAACGCGGGCGCCGGGTAGGAGAGCTGGATCTGTGGCCGGCAGTCGCAGTGGCCCACGAGGGGTGTCGCCGTGGCGCTCGCTGGCGGCACGTCCCCTACGTCGGTTACCGGATCCTCGGCGACGATCGCCTCGGCCGGCTCTGCCGCCGCAGATGCCCGGTCCGCCGGCTCGAGCCGACCGAAGTAGAGCTCGGCGAGCGGTCGGACGTCGGCTGCGGTGAGCGGTCCCACGAGCACCGCCACCAGATTGGCCGGCCGGTAGTGGCGCTCGAAGTGGGAGCGTAGCTCGTCGAGCGTCAGCTGGCGCAGCTCCTCCGGCCGCCCGCTGTTCGGGCGACCGTACGGATGATCGCCCCAGAAGGCGGTGCTGGCCGCCTCCTCGAGGCGACCGGTCGGGCTGGCTTCGACGCGGAGCTGGCGCTCCTCCAGGATCGCCGCCCGCTCCGGACCGAGGTCTCGGAAGCGGGCATCGAGCAGGCGGTCCGACTCGAGCCAGAACCAGAGCTCGAGCGCTTCGGCCGGCAGCGATACGAAGAAGGCGGTGAAATCGCGCCGGGTGGTGGCGTTCAGACCGGTCGCTCCGGCCCGGGCGTAGAGGGTGGCGAGCTCCCCGGGACGAATCGTGCCGGTGCCCTGGAACAGCAGGTGCTCCAGAGCGTGAGCCATGCCGGTGCGGCCGGGCGGATCGTGAGCGGTGCCCGTCGCCACCAGCCAGCCGGCCGACACGGTGACGGCGCGCGGGCGCTCGACGACGACGAACCGCATCCCGTTGGCGAGCGCGAAGCGCTCGGCGGCGATCAGCGGTACGGGGGTGGAGTCTTCGGAGGCTCGAGCGGCGGCGCACAGCAGCAGCAGTATGCCGAGAGCGACGCCGCGCCGCAGCCGTGCGTCAGCCAGGGACGCGATCGAGAGCACGATCGGAGCGACCGGGGAGCGGGTGCTCGAGAGGGGGTGAGTCGAGACGGGGTGCGATGGAGGCGACGGCCGGATTCGAACCGGCGAATAAGGGTTTTGCAGACCCTCGCCTTACCACTTGGCTACGTCGCCCGAAAAGCCGTGAATCGCCCGAGGAAGCCGAATCGCTCGGAAACGCCGAGTGACCCGACCGTGCCAGCAGGCGGCGGGAGCGACGAACGTTCGCCGGACCGGCTACCGATCCAGGCGAGCCCCTCCAGGTGCGCGCTCTCGCTGTCCAGATCAAAGATATGGAGCGGGAAACGGGACTTGAACCCGCGACCCCAACCTTGGCAAGGTTGTGCTCTACCACTGAGCTATTCCCGCTCGCATGGCGAAGGATAGAAGGCGGCTGGAGGGCTGTCAAGCGAGGCGGGAGCGCCGTCAGCGGCGGGCGGGGAAGGCGTCGCGGACGAGCTCGAAGCGCCATTCGGCCTCCTCTGCGTCCACCGCTCGGACGGCCGATGGGTCGGTATCCCGACCCCCACTCTCGCTCCTCCCCCAGCACATCCCGAGCACGTCGAACCGACACGCGCCGCGCCAGCCCGAGCGCTGTAGGTAGGCTTCGGCACAGCGCGTGATACGGCGCTGCTTGGCAGGGGTGACCGCCTCGAGCGGCGAGCCGAAAGAGCCCGTGGCGCGCGCCTTGATCTCGACGAAGCACAGGGTGTCGTCGTGGCGCGCCACGAGGTCGAGCTCGCCGTAGCGCGACGAGACGTTGCGCTCGACGATCTCGTAGCCGTTTCGGGCCAGCCAGTCGACCCCCAGGTCTTCGGCCGAGGTGCCGCGAGCGCGGTGGCTGTCGCCCGGGGAAAAGGCCCGGCGGCTCATCGCCGCCGCCAGCGGGTACCCTCCGGCGTGTCCTCGATGACGATGCCGCGCTCCTCGAGCTCGTCGCGTAGACGGTCGGCGGTGGCGAAGTCCTTCTCCCGGCGGGCGGCCTGGCGTTGGTCGAGGAGCGCCTCGATCTCGGCCGCGTCGTCGTCGCTCTCCCCTTCCCCGTCCCAGGCCGCGGGATCGAGGACGCCGAGCACTCGATCGGCGGCTGCCAGGGCTGTCAGCAGGAGCTCCCTGTCACCGCGAGCGAGCGGTCCCTGCTCGACCGCGACGTTCACCCGCTTGACCAGACCGAAGAGGGCCGCCAGGGCGGCCGAAACGTTCAGATCGTTGGCCAGCGCCTGGCGGAACTCGGTCTCCATCGTCTCGGCCGCCGCCGCCAACTCGGTGGAGGCGTCGGCCGATTCCTCGGCGTTGTCGAGCCGGTAGCGCATCTCGTCGAGCCGCCTGAGCGCGTTGTCCGCCGCTTCGAGGGCCGGGAAGGTGAAGTTCAACTTCTGCCGGTAGTGCACCGACAGGAAGAGGTAGCGCAGCGAGCGCGGCGCCACGCCTCGCTCGAGCAGATCGGACAGGGTGTACTGGTTGCCGAGCGACTTCGACA
>JAWVZD010000194.1:0-5146 GCA_033722395.1 Thermoanaerobaculia bacterium
CCACTTGCCGTAGATCGCGCTGCGGTAGCCGGCGGCCGACAGGACCTCCGACAGCAGGATCTCCTCGCCCGGCAGCCAACGATGCTTCCAGCCCAGCTCGAGGAGCAGGTCCTCCCAGGTGCCGGGCGCCTGCAGTACGTGGTCGAGCCCGGCGCGGACCGGGTAGCGACCGGTCAGCAGCCCGACGCGCGACGCCGAGCAGTAGGGCGAGGCGGCGTAGCCGCTGTCGAAGCGGATCCCCTCGGCCGCCAGGCGGTCGAGATGGGGCGTCCGCACCGCTTCGGAGCCGTAGGCGCCGAGGTCGCCGTACCCCAGATCGTCGAACAGGATCACCACGAGATTGGGAGCGCTGGGCGGCAGCGTCGTCGCCGCGACGCGCTCGAGGTAGTCCCGCTTCGTCTCCAGCCGCGCCGGGTCGTCGGTCTGATGCCAGGTGACGATCCGCACCACGACGAAGAGCACGAACAACAGCACCGCCGCGACCAGCCCGAGGACCAGCCGGCAGAACCAGCCGTACAGCATCCGGATCATCGCCATCGAGTCGCACCGATTCTAGCCTCTCGATCC
The DNA here is from genome assembly GCA_033722395.1 of Thermoanaerobaculia bacterium. Classification (GTDB taxonomy): domain Bacteria; phylum Acidobacteriota; class Thermoanaerobaculia; order Multivoradales; family JAHEKO01; genus JAWVZD01. Next base: position 568 of record JAWVZD010000194.1, read on the forward strand.
GAGCCGGGCCGTAGAATCGAGCTATGCGACTCTGGCGCTCTCTGCTGGGTCTGCTGGTGGCGGTCGGGGTGGTCGGCCTCGCCGCCGCCGCGGCCTGTCCGGCCTCGATCGACCCGGCGGCCTACCGGCCGGTCGAACCGCTGCCGCTCGACGGAGCGCTGGCGGTGGACGACGCGCTCTCCCGCGTCGAGCTGCTGGGCTCGGGACACCTTCTCGGGCCCGAGGACGTGGAACCGGTGGAGGACGGTCCGAGCGAGGCTCCCGCGCTCCTCACCGGCAACGCCGACGGCTCGATCCGGCGACTGCGGTCGACCGCCGACGGCTGGAGCGTGGAGCTCTTCGCCGACACTGGCGGCCGGCCGCTGGGCCTCGACCGGGACGCCACCGGCACGCTCTGGGTGGCCAACGCCGAGCGCGGTCTGCTGGCGGTCGACCCCCGGGGCGACGTGCGGGGCGCCGTCGCCGAGGTCGCCGGCGCACCGATCGGCTTCGCCGACGACGTCGCAACCGGTCCCGACGGCCGCGTCTACGTGTCGGACGCCAGCAGCCGCCACGGCCCCGAGGCGCTCTTCCTCGAGACCCTCGAGGCGAAGCCGTGGGGTCGCCTGATCGAACACGATCCGGCGAGCGGAGGCTCGCGGGTGCTGCTCGACGACCTCTTTTTCGCCAACGGCGTCGCGGTGGAACCCGAGGGCCGTTTCGTCCTGGTCGCCGAGACCTTCCGCTACCGGCTGCTGCGCTACTGGCTCGCCGGGCCGCGCGCCGGCGAGAGCGAGATCTTCGTCGATCGGTTGCCGGGCTTTCCGGACGGCGTCTCGAGCGACGGCCAGGGCGGCTTCTGGCTGGCGCTCTACAGCCTGCGCTCGGCGATGCTCGACCGCCTCCTCCACCCGCGACCGGCGCTCAAGCGGATCGTCGCTCGCCTCCCGAGCGCGCTCCAGCCCCCGCCGCGAGCCTACGGCCTGGTAGTGCATCTCGACGGTGACGGCCGCGTCCTGTCGAGCCTGCACGATCCGAGCGGCGAGCGGTTCCCGTTCGTCACCTCGGTCGAGGAGTACCGCGGCGTCCTCTACCTCGGCTCGGTCGAGAGCGACGCCGTGGGCCGCCAGCGGCTCGACTCGCCGAACGGCCGATCGTCCGGCTAGACTCTCCGCACGATGAACGAGACACCCGATCGCTCCCGTCCCCCCGTCCGCTGGTGGCCGGCGGTCGCCATCCTGGCGGTCGTCCTCGGCCTGCTGGGCTGGTTCTGGCTCGGCCCGGCGCCGCAGACCCAGCAGCGGGTCATCGCCACCTTCCCGACGCTCTTCTTCGGCGCCGTCGCCCTGTTCCTCTGGTTGGTGCTCTTCTCGCGCCTGCCCGGCAGGCTGCGCGCCCGCATCTTCCTCGTCACGCTGCTCGTCGTCGCCGCCGGCTTCCTGCTGTTCGAGATCCAGGGGGTGGACGGCAACCTGGTGCCGATTCTGGGCTACCGCTGGTCCGGGGAGCGCGACTTCGAGGTCACCGCGAGCGCCGACGACGGGGCGATGGAGGCGGTCGAGACACTCACCGACTATCCGCAGTTCTACGGCCCACGGCGTGACGCCACCCTCGACGGACCACGGCTGGCGCGCGACTGGCAGGCCGATCCACCGCGCGAGATCTGGCGCCGCGAGGTCGGCGAGGGTTGGTCGGCCTTCGCCATCGCCGGCCAGGCGGCGGTGACTCAGGAGCAGCGCGGCGGCCGCGAGCTGGTGGTGCGCTACGACCTCGCCACCGGCGCCGAGGAGTGGGTGCACGCCGACGACACCTCGTTCGACACCACCGTCGGCGGCAAGGGTCCGCGTGCCACCCCGACGATCGACCGCGGTCGGGTCTATACCCTGGGGGCCACCGGCATCCTCAACTGCCTAGAGCTCGACTCCGGGCGCCGGGTTTGGTCGAGGGACGTCCTCGCAGACACCGGCACGGCGCAGCCCGACTGGGGTCTGCCTTCCTCCCCCCTGGTGACCGACGATCTGGTGATCGTCGAGGTCGGCCGTGGCGGCCCGTCGCTCGCCGCCTACGACCGCGACACCGGGGAGCCCGTCTGGACGGTCGACTCCGACTCCGGCAGCTACTCGACGCCGCGCCTGGCGGTGGTCGGCGGCCGGCAGCAGGTCCTGGTGGTCAACCAGCGCAGCGTCGCCGGACACGATCCCGCCACCGGGCGCCGGTTGTGGAGCATCCCGTGGGACACCGGCGGCGAGAAGGTCACCCCGGTGCTGCCGCTATCCGAGGACCTGGTGCTGGTCTCGGCCGGCTACGGCCAGGGGAGCCGGCTGCTGCGCCTCCTGCCGGAGGATCCGCAGGGCTCGAGCTACCGGGTGGAGGAGGTGTGGGAGAGCCGGCGCCTGAAGTCGAAGTTCGCCCCGATGGTGGTCCACGAGGGCGTCGTCTACGGCCTCGACGACGGCGTCATGGTGGCGCTCGATCCGGAGACCGGCGAGCGCCTATGGAAAGCCGGCCGCTACGGCCACGGCCAGCTCATCCTGGTCGGCGAGCTCATCCTGGTGACGACCGAGAAGGGCGACGTGGTGCTGGTCGAGGCCACTCCCGAGGAGCATCGCGAGCTGGGCCGCTTCGAGGCCTTCGACAGCAAGACCTGGAACCCGCCGGCGCTGGCCGGCAACCTGCTGCTGATCCGCAACAACCGCGAAGCAGCGGCCTACGAGCTGCCGCTCGCGGGCTAGAAGTTGACCCTGAACTCCACCCCGACCGTGCGTGGGTCGTTGACCATACCGGTCAGGTTGTTGAAGTCGATGCCGTTCTGCAGGATGTCCTCGTCGGTGAGGTTCCTGCCGAAGGCGGCGATCTCGTACTTCGCCTCGCCGAAGGCATAGGCGATCCGCGCTCCGAGCTCGAACGAGTCGGCCTGGAACTCGGCCGATTCGTAGAGGAAGAACCGCTTCTCGTCGTGGTACGCCCAGTCGACGCTGGCGGTCAGCAGGCCATCGTCGCCGACCACCCGCCGGTAGTCGATGATGCCGTTGAAGATCAACTCGGGAGCGTGCGGCAGGCTGTTGCCGTCGACCAGCGCCCCGTTCGGACCGATCGGATCGAGCACCGTACAGCCACCACCGCAGGGCGTGACCGCCAGGTTCGGATCGTCGATCTCGGTGTGGTTGAAGCTCGCCCCGAGGGTGATCAGCCACTCCGGCGCCGGCGCGAAGGCGATGTCGGCCTCCAGGCCGTAGCCGTCGGTGGTGTCGGTGTTGAGCAACGTGGCGACGTTGAACTCACCACCCACCGCCACCACCTGCTGGCCGTCGACCTCGTAGACGTAGCCGGTGAGGTTCAGCCGCACCTTGCGCTCGGCGAGGAAGCTCTTGACCCCGACCTCGTAGGAGAGGATCTCCTCCTCATCGGCCACCGAGACACCGTTGGTGGCCGGGTTCGTACCGCCCTCGAAGTCGGGCGCGAACAGGATGCGACCCTGGATCGAGGGCGCCCGGAAGCCGGTGGCGATGCGAGCGTAGACGTTGACGTCGTCGCTGACGATGCGGGTCACCGAGACGTCCCAGCTGACGTTGTCGGCGTCGGTGGTGCGCACGATCGGCGCGATCGTCGGCAGCTGGAAGGTCGGATCGGGTCGCTCGGCCGAGAAGTCCTTGTCGTCGGTCGTGTAGCGCACGCCGGCCTGGAGCTCCCAGTCCTCGTTGGGTTCGTAGTTGAACGAGCCGAACAGCGCCCACGACTCGGCCTGCTGCTTCTGGAACGAGAAGCCGTCCCGCGGGTTGCCCGGCGCCAGGCTGTTGAAGCTGAAGGTGTCGGCCTGCAGCTCCTCGTCGAAGTAGAAGGCACCGAGGATCCAGTCGAGCTGCTCGTCGCCGTTCGAGGTCAGCCGGATCTCCTGGGTGAGCTGATCCAGATCCGGGATGCCGTCAGCGGTCTCGGAGGGGAACGGGATGAAGCCCGGACCGAACGGCGGTGCGAAGGAGGCACCGAAGCCACCGTCGATATCGCCGCGGCTGAACATCTCCAGGGTCTCGAAGCCGGTGACCGAGGTGAGGGTGGCGTTGCCCAGGTCGTAGTCCATCTTGAGCACGCCGCCCTGCGCCTCGATGTCCTGGGAGTTCTGACCGTCGTGGAAGACCTCGTCCTGCTCGAACCCGGGGACCAGATCGTCGGTGCCCGGCTGGATGATGTTGGCGCGGAAGATCCGTGCCGTGCCGTCGACGTCCCAGCCGTGCAGATTCAGCAGCGCACTGAAGCGATCGTTCGGCTCGAACAGGAACTGCAACCGCCAGGCGCTGTTGTCGTAGCCGCCGAGGGCGTCGTCCTGCATGTTGCCGGGCGCGCGGTTGTCGACCCAATCACTGCGCGACTGGTAGAGCAGCGACAACCGGGCCGAGACGGTCTCGGAGAGCGGGCCGCTGATCGCCGCCCTGGCATCGACCGTGTCGAAGGTGCCGTAGGAACCGCGCACGTGCGACTCGAACTCGCGCGTCGGCTTGCGCGAGTCGAACTTGACGATGCCGGCCGGGGTGTTACGCCCGAAGAGCGTTCCCTGCGGGCCGCGCAGCACCTCGACCCGCTCGATGTCCCAGATCGGCATACC
>JAWVZD010000195.1:0-5140 GCA_033722395.1 Thermoanaerobaculia bacterium
CAGCAGGCGGTGCTTCGCTCGCTGGAGGAGCGGATCTCGCTCGGCCGAGCTGTCGGCCACGATCAGCGCGTCGACTCGATCCGGTGCGATCAGGGCGGCCCTGAGAGCGATCATGCCGCCGATCGACAGCCCGGCCCAGACGGCGCGCTCGATCCCCAGGTGATCGAGGACGACGACCGCGTCGTCGACCAGATCGTCGAGCGTGAACGGCGCCTCGGCCGGTCCCGAGTCGCCGTGGCCGCGCAGGTCGGCGTTGACGACACGATACGAGCGCGCCAGGTCGGCCGCCTGATAGCTCCACATCTCCCGGCTGCACAGAAAACTGTGCAGAAGCAGGATCGGTCGACCCGACCCGAGGTCGTCGAAGAAGAGGCGAATCTCGTCGCGGTCGGTCCAGGGCATCGGTGACGCCTCGTATCGGCCGGATGCTACACCCTCCGACGGCTGTGCGTGGATCTCGGGGCCACCCGCCCGCCGGATAGGATCGCCGTGTGGCACGACGACCCATCCAACGGCTGACGCTCGGTCTCCTCGCCGTCCTCCTCGCGACCGCGGCCGGGGCGGCAGTGCGCTCGCTCCCCCGTCTCGAGGTCGAGGCGCCCCCGGAGCACGCCGCGCTGGCGCGCGAGCTCGAGGCGCTGCCGGCCGAGCGCTTCGAGCCGGTAATGCGGATGGTCGGCCTCGAGCGGGCCGGCCCACCGATCCGCGTCGATCTCGCCACCGAGGACTCGCCACAGGCCGACGCGGCCGAGAGCTGGGTGGCCGGCTACGCCTACGGTGCCCTCGGCCACGTCGTGCTGTTCGTCGAACGCACCCCTCCCTATCCCGACGGGTCGCTCGAAGAGCTCTTGGACCACGAGGTAGCGCACGTCCTGATCGCCCGAGCCGCCGCCAACCGGCCGGTGCCGCGCTGGTTCAACGAAGGGGTGGCGATGGTCGCCGGGCACAGTTGGGGTCTGGAGGACACCTCCCGACTGACTCTGGCGATGCTGACCGAGAGCGAGATGCCGCTGGAGGGGATCGACCGGCTCTTCGCCGGCCACTCGGGCGAGGTCGCCCGAGCCTACGCTCTGTCGGGCGCCCTGGTGCGCGACCTGCTACACCGTTTCGGTAGTCGCACCGTGGCCACGATACTCGAACAGGTGCGCTACGGAGTGGCCTTCGAGGAGGCCTTCTTCCGCGCTACCGGCACCACGGTCGCGGAGCTCGAGGAGTCGTTCTGGAACCGCCACTCCTTCTGGTACCGCTGGGTGCCGATCCTGGGAAGTTCGGCCACTATCTGGCTCGGGGTGACGCTGCTCGCCCTGCTCGCCTTCCGCCGCCGGAAGCAGCGCGACGCCGAGATCCGCGCCCGGTGGGAGCGCGAGGAGGAACGCCAGGAGGAGCGCGAGAGGCAGTCCGCCGAGACCGCAGCGACCGACTGGACGATCAACTGATCGCCGTGTCGGCGAGCTGTGGTGCTCAGCCTGGCTTTCCGGTCTCGACGAAGCGGACCAGCCGGGTGGCGGCCTGGCTCAACACCGAATCGACCGGCGCCGCCCACGCCTCGAGGCCGCCCGGCGCATAGCCCACCACCTTGTAGGTCAGAGTCAGGCGCGCTCCGCTCTCGGTCGCCTCGAGATCCCACGACAGGTGTCCGGTCACCGCCTCGGCCTGGAGCGGCCCCAACCCACCTTCGAGGCGCAACCGGACGCCGTGCGAGGCGAAGACCACCTCCATGTGCTGCACGCCGCCGGCGTCGAGCCGCTCGCAGAAGCAGCCGCCGGGTCGGGCATCGATCGACAGGCGCGCCGCGTCGCCGGAATAGGTGTGGGCCGGATCCCACCACGAGCCGACGTTCTCCGTCAGGGCGCTGTAGACCTCGTCCGGCGGGGCACCGACGTCGAGCACGGTGCGCACGGTGAAGCCGCCCGCCGCGGCATCGACCACCTCGGCCGTCGCCGTCGCCGGGGCCGCGGCGATCGCCAGCACCGCCGCCACCCTCAGTGCAACCTCTAAGGTGCGGCGCATCCGGCCGGGGATCATCCCTCCGCCTCGATGTCGATCGGCACCTCGAGCCTCTCCCAACGCAGGACCAACTCGGAACCGTCGGCGACGAACTCCATCTCCTCGACGTGCTCCCCGCTGCGGGGCTCGACGGTCACCCGGAGGGCGTCCTTCGATTCGTCGTAACCGAACGCGCCCCACTGATCGGCCTGGCGATTGAAGATCACCGTCCACTCGGACTCACCGGGGATGGTGAAGAGAGCGTACCTACCGGCCGGCAGCGGCTCGCCTTCGACGTGGGCGTCGGCCGCCAGTTCGACGGTGGTCGCCTCGTCGGCACCGGTCCGCCAGACCTTTCCGTACGGCACCAGGCCACCCCAAATCTCCCGACCCTTGACCTTCGGCCGGCCGTACTCGACGACGACCTCGACGCCGCCGATCTCGGCCGCGGTGCGGCCGTTCTTGCTCGCCCTGTCCGCGTCGTCACCGCGCTCGGCGAACGCCGCCAATCCGAATCCCACCGCCATCGCCAGCACCGACATCATGATCCGTCTCACTCGCATCGTAAACTCTCCTTTTCCTTGGATTTCCTCCGCCTCGACTGCGCTCCGAGCCGGTCGAGGCCCTTTATAGACCCGCCGCTCGGGCGACGGGCACCGTCCACGAGTGAAGATCGCCCGCAGACCGGCGGCAGCCGTCCGTTCATACGTTCCTTCACCCCAGCGGGTTCTCGATGTAACGCGGATAGGTCCGCTTCGCCCGCACCGCGCGCTGGGGATCGATCCTCCGGGTGACGAACGGTTCGTTCTCGGAGGTCACCGCCACGACGTCACCCGACTCCGGTTCGACGATCCACCCGGCACCGTCCCAGACGGCCCCGCCGCGGTCGACGCCGCCACGGTTCGACGACAGGCACCAGGCCCCGGAGACGACCGCCGCCACCCGGCCGCCGGCGAGCCACTTGTCGGCCGTCCCGGCGGGTGTCGCTCGCGGCACGACGACCAGATGCGCCCCTCGGCGCCCGTAGTCGCGGGCGTGCTCGGTGAACCAGATCTCGCTGCAGATGAGAAGGCCCACCTCGAGACCGGCGATCGTGGCGCAATCGAAAGTCGCTGGTCCGCTCTCGTACCAGGCGGCCTCCCAGAACCCCGGCTCCTGCGGCAGGTAGACCTTGTGGTGCACCGCCCGGTAGCCGCCCTCCGCGTCCCAGGCGAAGCCCTCGTTGAGCGGCACGCCGTCGATGGTGACCGGGCGGCTGCCGACGACCGCGACCGGTCCGAGCTCGCCGAGGCGCGCCAGCCAGCGGTCGTGCTCCGCCACGGCGGCGTCCCAGCGCTCGCGCTCGACCTCGCGGTCACTGGCGAGCCAGGGCGCGAAGGGCATCTCGGGCAGGACTAACAGGTCGCTCTTCTGGCGCCCTACGTGGCGCACCAGCGACGGCCAATCCTCCTCCAGCCCTTGGGCCGCCTCGTGTAGCTGGCAGACGGTTACCGAGAGCACCGGTCCCTCCCGGCACCGATTGTCACGGTGAGTCGATCCACCCGACCCGACGAGCCCACTCCTCGCGCCGCTCGCGGCTCGCCTCCGGATCGGCGGGCGGGCGGTGTCCTTCGCTGCGAGCGTGGCGGCGCGCCAGCTCGACCGCCTCGGCCAGCGGCAGCAGGCCGACCTCGGCGCGCCGCTTGTCGACCTCGGCCGGGGCCTCGATCGGTTGCGGGACGAGCTCGCCGTCGCGGTCCCAGTCGAGCTGGGTGCCGTAGATCTGCGGCTGGCCTTCGTTGACGCGGATCCGGTCGGCGAGATAGGCGACCTGCCAGGCGGGCGCCTCTCCCTCGGCCGCCGCCTCGATCAGCAGCCCGAGGCAGCGCCGCTGCAGGTCCGGCCGCGAGATGGCATGCTGAACGATCAGCCAGGCGGCTTCCTCGCCCTCGTCGCCGACCAGGCCGGCGGTCGGCCAGCCGTGCTCGTCGAGGATCTCTTCCAGCCGGCTGGCGTTCTCGAGGTGGACCCGCTCCATCGTCTCGGAGTAGCCGTCGAAGAGCTCTCCCGACTCCATCAGCCGGATCCGAGTGGCGTCGTCACGTCGCCTCATCCGATCGAGCTCGTCGCGCAGATCGTCGTTCATGGGACCCGTCCCTTCTGGCCTCCCCGCGGCGATACGTTCGTATTCTATTCCGTTCCCGTCCCCCACGCCGCAACTCGAGACCGATAGGATCGTCTCCGTGAACCCGGCTACGATCGACTATCTGCCTGCCGACCGGTCCGCACCGCGCCGCGCGCCGTCCGATTCGGAGCCGCCGGACGTCGACTTTCTCGACCCGGAGACGGTCGACCGGGTACGCGCCTTTCACCAGAGTGTGCCGCAGTACCGCATCACGCCGCTCGCCGAGCTCGCCTCCCTGGCCCGCGATCTCGGCCTCGGCGCGGTGTTCGTGAAGGACGAGGCGGAGCGCTTCGGTCTCGGCGCGTTCAAGGGCCTGGGTGGGATCTACGCCATGGCACGAGTGCTGGCGGCACGACTCGGCATCGAAGAGCGGCCGCTCCGCTTTCCGCACCTCAGGCAGCAGGTCGGCCGGGAACTGGGGGACTCGGTCACCTTCGTCACCGCGACCGCCGGTAACCACGGTCGCGGCGTCGCCTGGGCGGCGCGACAGTTCGGCGTCGGCGCCGTCGCCGTCGTGCCACACGGCACGGCGACCAAGCGCATCGAGGCGATCCGCGCCGAAGGAGCCGCGGTCGAGATCCTCGGCGACGGTTTCGACGCCGCCGTCGCCGCGGCCCGGCGGCTGGCCTCGGAGCAGGGTTGGTGCCTGCTCCAGGACACCGCCTGGGAGGGCTACGAGGAGATCCCGCGCTGGGTGATGCAAGGCTACGGCACGATGGTCGCCGAGTCCCTGGAGCAGATCGCCGCCGCGGGCTCGGAGACGCCGACGCACGTCGTCCTCCAGGTCGGCGTCGGGTCGTTCGCGGCCGCCGTGACGGCGGGTCTCTCGGCCTCGCTCGGCCGCCGCCGGCCGCGCATCTACACCGTCGAACCGACCGCCTACGGACCGCTCTTCGCCTCCGTCGCGGCGAACCGGCGACGCCGCGTCGACGGCGGGCCGGATACGCCGATGAGCTGTCTCGCCTGCACCGAGCTGAGCACCCTCGCCTG
>JAWVZD010000196.1:0-5131 GCA_033722395.1 Thermoanaerobaculia bacterium
AGGTGGAGGAGGAGGTCGCCGCTCTCCGCCGTGCCGTGAGCGAGATGGAGGCCCGGTACCGGGCCGAGATCGAGCGCCTCGAAGAGAGGATCGCGGCGCTCGAGTCCGACCGACCGAGCCCGGCCGGGGCCTCCGCCGGGGAGCCGGGCGCCAGCGACGAAGCGGCCCGGCTGCGCGCCGCCGCCCGGGCCGCGGCAGCGCCGACGGAAGCCGTCCCACCACCCGACGTCGCCGGCGGCCGTCAACGCAACCTGAACCGGCTGAACCCCGAGATCTCGGCGACCGGCATCTTCGCCGGCATCGCCAGCGACCTGGAGCGTGAGGAGTTCGAGCGCGGCGAGTTCGAGCTCGATCTCCAGGCCACGCTCGACCCCTTCTCGTCGATGCGCTGGACGATCGCCTTCACGGAGGAGGGCGAGGTCGAGATCGAGGAAGGCTACCTGACCTACTCGGCGTTGCCGGGTGGACTCTCCCTCACCGCCGGTCGGTTTCGCCAGCGGTTCGGAGCGCTCAATCGACAACACGTCCACGCCCTGCCACAGACGAGCTATCCGCTGGCGCTGGCGCGCGTCTTCGGCGAGGAGGGATTGGGACAGACCGGTATCGGCGCCAGCTGGTTGCTGCCGCGACCGTGGGCCAGCGCCAACGAGATCGTCGTCGAGATCACCGACGGCGAGAACGAGTTCTTCGGAGGCGAGAGCTTCGACGACTTCGCGCTTCTGGCCCGACTGAAGAACTTCTGGGAGGTCTCGAGCTCCACCTATGTCGAATGGGGTCTGAGCGGTATGGACGGGCGCACCGAGTCGGGTGAGGAGGCCCGTCTCTGGGGGAGCGACCTGACTCTGCACTGGCGACCGCCGCAAAGAGCGAAGTACCGCGAGATCACTTGGCGGACCGAGGCCCTGCTGGCGGAGCGGGCCGAGGCGGACGGGCTCCTGCGGGAGGCGTGGGGCGGCTACAGCTATCTCGAGGGCCTGGTAGCGCGCAATCTCTACGTCGGAGTGCGCTACGACTGGAGCGAGGATCCCCTCGATCCGACCTCCGAAGCCTGGGCGGTGGTGCCGTACGTCACCTGGTGGCAGAGCGAGTGGGTCCGCCTGCGGGGCGAGTTCGAGCGCCGCCAGGACGACGCTCTCGGCGAGACCGAGAACCGCTTCACTCTACAGCTGACCTGGGCCGCCGGCCCCCACAAGCACGAGACCTACTGAGGAGGAGGCCATGCCGACCCCACGCCATCGTCCACTCATCGCCCTCCTGGCCTTCGTCCTGGCCAGCACTCCGGCCATCGCCGTCGACGTGGTGACGACGCTTCCCGCCTACGCCTCGATCGCCCGCCAGCTGGTCGGTGATCTGGGGGAGGTGAAGTCGATCTCCCGCGGTGACGAGGACGCCCACTTCGTCAAGCCGAAGCCGTCGTTCGCACTGATGCTGCGCCGAGCCGACCTGTTCGTCAGCACCGGCCTCGATCTCGAGCTATGGGCTCCCGTTCTGGTCGACAAATCCGGCAACCGGGACATCCGGCAGGGAGGGCGCGGCTACGTCAGCGCCAGCGACGGTGTTCCCCTCCTCGACGTACCCGAGGTGGCCGATCGCTCGGCCGGCGACGTGCATCTCTACGGCAACCCTCACATCTTCACCAGCCCGCTCAATGCCAAGCGAATCGCCCGCAACATCGCCGAGGGTTTGGCGCGAGTCGATCCGGGCAACCGCTCCGCTTACGAACGGAACCTGGCCGCCTTCGAGCGGCGGATCGAGGTGGCGCTCTACGGCGAGCGACTGCTCGAGGTAATGGGTTCCGACACCCTGGACCGGCTGGCCCGCGCCGGCGCGCTGGTGTCGTTTCTCGAGAGCCAGACCTACGAGGGACGGCCGTCGCTCGAGCTCCTCGGCGGGTGGCTCGGCGAGGGCCTGGCCTTCCGCGGCCGCGAGATCGTTACCTACCACAAGAACTGGATCTACTTCACCGATCTGTTCGGCCTCGAGGTGGCCGGCTACGTCGAGCCGAAGCCCGGCATCCCTCCGTCGGCCCGTCACGTTCACGAGCTCATCCAGACCATCGAGCGCCAGCGCATCCGGGTCCTGCTGGCGGCCAACTACTTCAGCCGACGGCAGATCGACTCGATCGCCGACCGGACCGGCTGCACCGCCGTCGTGGTACCCCTCGGCCCGGGCGGCGAAGACGCCTCCGGATACTTCGAGCTGGTCGACTTCTGGGTCGACTCGCTGGTAACCGCCTTCCGGACGGAGGAGAGGCGATGACGGACATCCTCTGGTTTCTCGCCGCCCCGTTCGCGGCCTGTGTCGTCCTGGTGCTGATGCTGGGCTATCTGGGCCTCCACGTGCTGCTGCGAGAGGTGATCTTCGTCGATCTGGCACTGGCGCAGATCGCCGCCTTCGGGGTCGTGGTGGCCTTCTATTTCGGCTATCCGCCGGAGAGCGTCCACTCCTTCGCCTTCGCGCTCGGCGCCGCCACCGTCGGTGCCGCCATCTTCAGCTGGACGCGGATGCGGGACGAGCGGGTACCCCAAGAGGCATTGATCGGCATCACCTTCGTCATCGCCTCGGCGGCCTCGATCCTCGTCGCCGACCGGGCACCGGAAGGCGCCGAACACATCAAGGAGCTGCTCGCCGGGACCGTCCTTTGGGTGAGCTGGGAGCGGGTGCTGGGCAACCTGGCGATCTGTGCTCTGGTGGCGGTGCTCCACCTCCTCTTCCGCCGTCGCTTCGTGCAGATCTCGGAGGCACCCGAGGAGGCGTTCGCGGCCGGCGTCAGGGTTCGGTGGTGGGACTTCCTGTTCTACCTCTCCTTCGGGCTGGTGATCACCGTCGCGGTCGAGACGGCCGGCGTCCTGATGGTCTTCGCCTACCTGGTGGGGCCGGCGATCATCGCGCTGAGCACCTCCAGGAGCTGGATCGCTCGCCTGTTGGTCGCCTGGAGCGCGGGCATCGCGGCCAGCCTGCTCGGCCTCGCCGCTTCGTACCGCTGGGACCTGCCGAGCGGACCGGCCATCGTCGTGTCGCTGGGGCTGCTCTTGTTCGCCTTCGGCCTATGGCGGGTCGCGTGGTCCAAGACGAGCGCCGATTGACGGCGCTGCTCAGGCACGACGGCGCTCGATGGTCAGGTGGAGCTCGCCGTCGCGCTCGACGCAGGCGACGAAACGGTCGCCGGTCTCGTCGCACAGTGCCCTGAGATCGAGATCGGCGGCGGGATCGGTGCAGACCACCCGCAGTCGCGTACCCGGTGGGCAGCGCTCGAGCGCGCGCCGCGTCTCGAGGGCGGGCAGCGGGCAGAGGAGTCCGCGGCAGTCGAGCTCCCGGTCGACCTTCACCGTTCCCGCTCCGCGGTAGTGGGGGCACGCCGCAGTGGCAGGACCAGGCAGGTCGGCCCGCCCCCGGCCTTGTGCGAGATCTCGTCGCCGCGGTAGGAGACGATGCGACAACCGCGCCTCTCCAGGCGCCGGCGCGTCTCCGGACTGCCTTCGAGAACCAGACAGCGCCGTGGCGCCAGCGCCAGCACGTTCGGGCCTTGCGAGTCGAGCTCCTCGTCCGGCACGTCGACGATCTCACCGCGACTCTCCAGCCGATGGACGAGGCGCGCTGGCAGGAGCGGCCGATACGCCACCGCGAGGTCGTCGTCCAGCAGGCTGACCAGCGAGCGCAGATGGAGGCAGGAGGCCGGTCCGCGGTGGAACGGCAGGTCGAAGGTCTCGACCTCGATCGACTCCGGCGCTAGCAGCCGGGCCAGCTGACGCGCGCCCTCGCGATTGGTCCGCTCGCCGAGTCCGATCACCAGGGTGGCGGCGTCCAGGCGCAGCAGATCGCCGCCCTCGGCGCGGGCATTGCCCTCGAGGCGCCCGAGAATCGGCACGCCGAGGCGCTCGAGGGTACTGGCCAGCGCGTCCTCTTCTCCGCGCCGCAGCGATTTCCCCATGCGGAGCAGCACGGTGCCGCGCGACGTCACCAGCACCGGATCGAAGACGAAGATGGCATCGGCCTTCTCCTCCAGTGGTGTCCCGTGTCGCTCCACCGCGATGCCGTGTTCGAGCAGCAGGTCGACGAGGGCGGCGTGCTCACGGCGAGCACGGGCTAGATCCGGGCGCTCGGGGTAGCCCCACGGGCGGGGATCGGAGATCGCGAAGGAGCGGTCGGGAGGCCGCACGAGCGCGCGCCGGATCGGCGCGACCGGATGGTCGATTCCCCAGGCTGCGGTCACCGCGTCGGCTCTCCGTCCGGGGCCTCCCGCTGTGCCGGTCCTGCCCCGGTTGGCTCTCTGCGGGCCCGCTCACAGTGGGCCGGCGCTCTGGGCGTTGGCTCTACCCGCGCCGATCGCGCTCGGCTCTCGACCCACGTCCCGATCGAGGCGATCGCTCGGTTGGCCTCGGGGATGTAGGGCGCGAACGCCTGCCACGCGTGCATGAGTCCGGCCTCCTCCTGCAGGGTGACATCGACTCCTGCGGCCCGCGCCCGGTCGACCAAGCGTAGGGAATCGGCACGCAGGATCTCCCGCGTGCCGACCTGAACGAGAAGCGGCGGTAGCCCGGCCGGGTCGGCGTAGAGCGGCGAGATCAGCGGATCGCGGAGATCGTGGCCGCCGGCGTAGAGCGCGGCCAGCCGCCGAGCATCCTCCGGCGTGATCATCGGATCGCCGATCGGTTCCGGATCCCGCGGCACCCCGGACAGGGTCAGGTCGGTCCACGGAGACAGGCAGATCGCCCCGGCCGCTCCAGGCGTCTCGCCCCGCAGCCGCTCGATCAGTGCCAGGGCCAGGCCGCCGCCCGCCGAATCACCGGCGAAGAAGATCTCGCCGTCGGGCCCGCTCTCGCGACGCATCCAGCGGTAGACCTCCGCCACCGCGTCGAGGGCCGCCGGGAAGGGGTGCTCCGGCGCGAGCGGGTAGTCGGGGAGGACGACCCGACAGGCGGTGGCCCGGCCGATGCGGGCCGCCAGCGAGCGATGCGTACCGATCGACCCCAGGCAGTAGCCACCACCGTGCAGATAGAGGATCTCGGTCGAGCGGCGCGGCGCCGGCGGCTCGAGGCGCTCCACCGCGATGCCGGCTACCTCGCTGCGCCACCGGTCGACTCCGCGCGGTCCGGGCATCAGACGGGTGATCCAGCGCATCTGCCAACGA
>JAWVZD010000197.1:0-5131 GCA_033722395.1 Thermoanaerobaculia bacterium
GAGCGCTCCCGCCGGCCGCCGTCGAGATCGGTCACCACGCCGCCGGCCTCCTCGATCAGGAGCGCCCCCGCGGCGATGTCCCACGGCGCCAGCCGGAACTCGAAGAAGCCGTCGAAGACGCCCGCCGCGGTGTAGGCGAGGTCGAGGGCCGCGGCACCGGTGCGCCGCAGAGCCTTGGCCTCGAGGAAGACCGAGCGGAAGACCGCCAGATAGGTGTCGATGGTGGCGCGGGCGCGGAACGGATAGCCGGTGGCGACGAAGGCGCCGGCGAGCCGCGGGCGCCCGCTCACCTCGATCGGGCGGTCGTTCCAAAAGGCGCCGCCGCCGGCCGTCGCCGTGAACTCGTTGCCTGCGTGGGGCTCGGTGACCACCGCTGCCACCGTGCGGTCGCCCTCGACGCAGGCGATCGAGACGGCGTAGATCGGTAGGCCGTGCATGAAGTTCGTCGTGCCATCGAGCGGGTCGACCAGCCAGACGAGCTGCCCCTCCTCGGCACCGACCTCACCGCCCTCCTCCGCCACGATGCGGTGCTCCGGGAAGTGCCGACGGATGACCTCGACCACGGCCCTTTCGCTGTCCCGGTCGGCCCGGGTGACGAAGTCGTTCGCTCCCTTGGCGCGGAACTCCAGCCCCTCGTCGCCGAAGTACCGCTCGACGACCTCCGACCCGGCGCGCGCCGCCTCCAGGGCGACCTCGAGAAGCTCTTCGTACACGGGATCCCTAGGCGGCAGCCCACTCGCTGGGGCGTTGAACGACACCGGCGACTACCGTCAGCACCGGAGCGCCGACCAGCTCCCAGCCGCCGAACGGCGTGTTGCGCGCCTTGCTCCGGAAATCGGCTGGCTCGATCACCACCTCGGCGTCGAGATCGAGCACGGTGATATCGGCCGGCCCGCCCGGCTCCAGGCTGCCGCCCGGCAGGCCCATGAGGCGCGCCGGCTCGGAGGCCAGGAGAGCCACCAGGCGCTCGAGCGAAATCACTCCCGGACGCACCAGGCGGTCGAGGCAGAGGCTCACGGTGGTCTCGAGGCCGACAACGCCGAACGGTGCTTCGGAGAACTGCAGCGCCTTCTCGTCCGGATGATGCGGGGCGTGGTCCGAGGCGATGGCGTCGACGGTGCCGTCGGCGAGGCCCGCCAGCAGCGCCTGCCGGTCACTCTCCGAGCGCAGCGGCGGGCTCATCTTGGTGTGGGTCGAGAAGCCCGATAGGGCGACCTCCTCGTCGGTCAAGAGCAGGTGGTGCGGCGTCACCTCGCAGGTCACCGGCAGACCCTCCGCCTTGGCGCGCCGCACCAACTCCAGACTGCGCGCCGTCGACAGGTGCTGCACGTGGTAGCGGCCGCCGGTGTCCTCGACCAACGCGAGGTCGCGCGCCACCATCACGTCCTCGCCCGCACCGGGCATGCCGGGGAGGCCGAGCCGCGTCGACCAGATCCCCTCGTGCATCACCCCGCCGCGGGTGAGCGACAGGTCCTGGGCATGTTGCACCAGCGGTATGTCGAAATGCTGCACGTACTGCAGCGCCCGCCGCATGAGCTCGCTGTCCCACACCGGCAGTCCGTCGTCCGACACCGCTACGATGCCGGCCGACACCATGTCGGCGATCTCGGCCAGCTCCTCGCCGGCGAGGCCCTTCGAGACCGCTCCGACCGGATAGACGCGGGCGTACGGGTGCTTGGCGGCCTCCTTGACGATGTGCTCGGTGACCGAGCGGTTGTCGTTGACCGGCACGGTGTTGGCCATGCAGGCGACGGCCGTGAAGCCGCCGGCCGCCGCGGCTCGGGCGCCGCTCTCGATGCTCTCCTTGTACTCCTGGCCAGGCTCTCTGAGATGGACGTGAATGTCGATCAGCCCCGGAGTGACCACCTTGCCGTCGGCGTCGACCACTTCGGCGCCTTCCGGCGCCTCGAGATCGGCGCCCAAGGCCGCGATCCGATCGCCCTCGACCAGGACGTCCATCTCGGCGTCGACCTCGCGGGCCGGATCGACGACCCGTCCGCCGCGCAGCAGGAGGGTCACGCCGCCTCCCGTTGGGCACCCGAGAGGAGATAGAGGATCGCCATCCGGACCGCGACGCCGTTCGCCACCTGCTCCAGGATCACCGACTGCGGCCCGTCGGCGACGTCGCTGGCGATCTCCACACCGCGGTTCATCGGCCCGGGGTGCATCACCAGGGTGTCGGGCTTGGCCGCCTGGAGATGGCGCCGCGTCAGCCCGAAGAGCTGGAAGTACTCGTCGTCCGACGGGAAGAGCTTGCCGCCGCCGAGGCGCTCCTTCTGCACCCGGAGCATCATCACGACGTCGGCGTCGGCTACCGCCTCCTCGAGCCGATGGACGACCCTCACGCCGAGGCTCTCGACGCCGATCGGCATCATCGTCCGCAGGCCCGCCACGGTGACGGTGGCGCCCATCTTGGTGAGGAGATGGATGTTCGAGCGCACCACCCGGCTGTGCTCGATGTCCCCGACGATGGCGACATCGAGTCCCTCGAGGCGCCCCTTGTGAGCCCGGATGGTGAAGGCGTCGAGCAAGGCCTGGGTGGGATGCTCGTGGGCGCCGTCGCCGGCGTTGATCACCCCGGCCTCGAGCCGGCGCGCCAGCATGTGCGGCACCCCCGGGTGCTGGTGCCGGATGACGATCAGATCGGGCGCCATCGCCTGCAGGTTCATCGCCGTGTCGATCAGGTTCTCGCCCTTGACCAGCGACGATCCCGAGGTCGAGAAGTTCAACCCGTCGGCCGACAGGCGCTTCTCGGCGATCTCGAAGCTCGACCGGGTGCGCGTCGACGGCTCGAAGAAGAGGTTCACCACCGTCTTGCCGCGCAGCGTCGGCACCTTCTTGATCGGCCGCTCGGCCACCTCGCGGAACGACTCGGCGGTGTCGAGGATGAGCCCGATCTCGGCCGGCTCGAGCTCGGCGATGCCGAGCAGGTCCTTGCGCTCCCAGACGGTCTCGCTCATTTCTCTCGCACCAGCAGATCGACCTTCTCGGCCTCGTCGGTCGAGGGGAACTGCACCTCGATCTGCTCGTCGCGCGTCGTCTCGATCGCCTCGCCGACGATGTCGGCCTGGATCGGCAGCTCGCGCAGGCCGCGGTCGACCAGCACGGCGAGATAGACGCGGCTCGGCCGGCCGAAGTCGACCAGCGCCTCGAGCGCCGCCCGCACCGTACGCCCGGTGAACAGCACGTCGTCGCACAGCACCAGGGTGCGATCGTCGATCGAGCCCGGCAGGCGCGTCTCCTTGACCACCGGCTGCGGCGCGATGGTCGACAGATCGTCGCGGTAGAGGGTGATGTCGAGCACCCCGAGGGCAAGCCGCTCGCCCGTCCTCTCTTCGATGGCATCGTTGATCGCTTCGGCGAGCGGTAGCCCGCGGGTGCGGACGCCGATCAGGAGAACGTCGTCGGCTCCTTCGGTGCACTCGACGATCTCCTCGGCCATGCGCCGGATGGTGGCGCGCATCGCCTCGGTGTCGAGCAGCGTGCGGTCGAATCTCCAGCCTTCAGGCATCGCTCGGGCTCCTGGACGCTGCGCCGTGCTCCACCTCGCCGGATGCCCCATCCGACGCTCGGCGCTCCGCTGGGCGCCGCTCTCGTCGGCGCGGCGTCTGGTGCGGGGTCTCGGCCAAGCTGGGTCGGGTGGGAGGAGGAACAGACGGACCGGGACGGGAAGCTCGGTGGCGCGAATCCCTCGGTCTCAAGAAGCTCTCCAACGGTCCGCGGCATGGTATTCAGAGGCGCCCCGCTTGTCAACGCTCGCCCGCCGTCCGGCGGCCGGGGCGCTGGGTGGCCTGCTCGCGCGAGCGGCACAAGATGTAGTACTTCGAGTGGACTTCCCCACCAAGTCTTGTGTATATTGCGACAAAACCCGTCCGGGACGTCTTCACGTCACAGTCCGCATGTTCAAGCTCGATCATCTCGAGATCTCTGGGTTCAAATCATTCGTCGACCCGGTGTCGGTGAAGTTCACCGGCACGCTCAATGCCATCGTCGGTCCGAACGGTTGCGGCAAGTCGAACGTCTCGGACGCCGTGACCTGGGTGCTGGGCGAGCGCAGCGCCAAGTCGCTGCGCGCCAGCCAGATGTCCGACGTCATCTTCAACGGCTCGGCAGGCCGCAAACCGCTCGGCATGGCCGAGGTGTCGCTCACCCTGTTGGCCGACCCCAGCGTCGAGCAGGCCGAGGACGGCAAGCTCACTATCGGACGGCGTCTCTACCGCTCCGGCGAGAGCCAGTACCTGATCAACGGCAAGGTCGAGCGCCTGAAGGACGTGCGAGACCTGCTGATGGGTACCGGGCTCGGCATCCGGGCCTACTCGGTCATCGAGCAGGGGAAGATCGACGCGATTCTCTCGGGCAAGCCGCAGGACCGGCGGCGGCTGCTCGAGGAGGCCGCCGGCATCACCAAGTACAAGGAGCGCAAGCGCCTGGCCGAGCTCAAGCTCGAGGAGGCGCGCGCCAACCTGGCGCGGATCGACGACATCGTCTCCGAAGTCGAGCGCTCGCTGCGCTCGCTCAAGCGCCAGGCGAATGCCGCGCGGCGCTACGGCGAGCGCCGTGCCAAGCACGACGAGCGGCTCGAAAAGGTCCTGTTGAAGCGGTGGCACGCGCTGCAGGCCGATCTCGGCGCGATCGAGAGCACCCTGGCCGAAAAGACGACCCGCGAAGCCGAGCTGGTGGCCGAGCTCCACTCCGGTGAGGCCGCGATCGAGAGCGGCCGCGAGTCGGTCGACGAGCTGGCCGAGAGCTACGCCGAGCTCCGGCGGCGCGAGTCCGAGCTCGTCGCCACGATCGAGGGCAAGCAGCAGCTGATCAAGGGCTCGCGCCAGCTGCTCGACGAGATCGCCGAGCGGCTCGAGAGCGGCGAAGCGACCGCCGCCCAGCGCCGCGCCGAGCTCGACCGCCTCGCCTCGAGCCGCCAGAGCTTCGAGGAGATCCACGCCTCGACCTCGAGCGCCACCGAGGACGCTGCCCGGGCGGTCTCCGAGACCGACCGTCTGACCGCGACCACCGATCAGGCGGTGGCGGACGCCGAGGCGACCGTCGCCCGGACTCGCTCCGAGCTGTTGGCGTCGCTGTCGGCGGTCAACAGTCTCAAGAACGAGATCCACCGCCTGGAGGTCGAATCCGA
>JAWVZD010000198.1:0-5130 GCA_033722395.1 Thermoanaerobaculia bacterium
ATCTGGTAGTGGTTGTTGTTGGTGCTCATGCCCCATGGCGCGTCGTGCTCCATGGCGAGGGGATCGGGATCACCGATACCGAAGGCGTTGTACCAGGTGACGTGCCGATCGTGGCTCTCCGGGTTGTGGTCGGGCTCGATGACGACGACTGCTCGGCGGCGGAGGCGCTGCATCTCCTCGCTCTCGCCGGCCACCAGCTGATAGGCGACGTGCATCGCGGCCTCGATGTTGGCGGTCTCGTTGCCGTCGTTGCCGTAGTCGAGCCAGACGACGACGGGCTGCTCTGAGGCGATCGCCGCGGCTTCGGCGGCCGAGGTCGCGCGCGGGTCGGCGAGCGCGAGGTTCGAGAGCCGGATCTCCTCGAGCGCGTCGAGGTTTCCCTCGGAGGTCACCACGGCGTAGAACAGGCGCTTCTTCTCGTAGCTTTCTCCGTAGGGGAAGAGCCGCATCCGCTCGGGGACGGCGGCGGCCAGGGCCTCGAAATAGTCCTCCATCCGGAAGTGATGGGTGTGGAGCTCGCCCGCTTCGTAGCCCAGGAACTCGCTCGGGGTGGGCACGCCGTCGCGGTACGGACCGTCGGTGAAGAAGTCGAACTCCTCGCTCGCACCGGCAGGAACACAGAGGAGGACGACGACGATCAGAAAGGCTAGAGCTCGCGGCATGGGATCGGCTCCTCTCGTAAGGCGTCCGAGGACCGGTCGGCGTTCGCGGCCGGCCGGCGATCGAAGGTCGTTCGCGGTCGCACTGCGGGTCGGGCGAAGGCGGCGGATGGAGCGTCGTGGTCGGTCTCGCGCACCGGAAAGAGCGTCCAATCTACCATAGGGATGACCGCCTCCGAGGACCGCCGGCGGGGCGGCGATGTGATACCTTGGCGACCGCCGACCGGGTAGAGATCCGCCCCCAGAGCCGCTCCCGGACCGGTCGTGCCGCCCAGGCGGTCCGAGTCCGCCCCGCCAGTGGAGGAGAACCCTGGAGGAGAGACCCCGAAGGAGAGACCATCGTGCCGTGCCTTCGTCGAACGATCCTAGTCCTGATCCTCGCCCCGACGCTGGTCTGGCCTCCGCTCGCCGCGACGGCGGAAGAGGCGCCACCGCCGCTCTACGACGAGACCCTCCTGCTCGTCGACCTGGTGCGCGACGCCGCCGATCTGGTAGCGGCCGAGGGGCTCGACGCCGCCTGCGCGGAGTTCCGGCAGCCCGGTAGCCACTGGTTCCAGGACGAGATCTACGTCTTCGTGTTCGACCTCGAGGGCAGCGCCGTCTGTCATCCGGCTCTGCCGGCGCTCGAGGGACAGGAGCTGCTCGAGCTCCGGGATCCGCTCGGCAAGCCGATCATCCAGAGCTTCCTGCGTGAGGTCGAGAGCGGCTCGGAGAGCGGCTGGGTGCACTATCTGTGGCCGAAGCCCGGCAGCTCGACCTTTCGCTGGAAGACGGCCCATGTCCGCCGGACGACCGCTCCGAACGGCACCGACTACATCGTCGGTAGCGGCCTCTACGAGATGGAGATGGAGCGCTTCTTCGTCGTCGAGCAGGTCGACGACGCGGTCGATCTGCTCACCACCGCGGGGGTGGAGGAGGCCTTCTACACTCTGCGCGATCCGGCCACCGGGTTTCGCTTCTACGACGCCTACGTCTTCGTCCTGGACGGCGACGGACTGATGCTGGTCAACGTCGGCTTTCCGGACCTCGAGGGCCGCAACCTCGCCGCGCTTCAGGACGAGTCGGGAAAGCTCTTCGTGCAGGAGATGCTGGCCGTCGAGCAGGGCGAGAGCGCCTGGATCGACTATCTGTGGCCCAAGCCCGGGGAGACACGGCCGAGCCGCAAGTCGTCCTACGTGCGCCGGATCGAGATCGACGGCCGCGACTACGTCGTCGGTGCCGGCGTCTACTTCCGCTAGAGGCTCCTACCGGTCGCGTCGGGGCTCGGGCGGAGCCGTCAGGACGGGCGGCTCGGCTTCGTTCGGGTCGCCCCAGTGGACGCGCCACAGAAAGTCGATCGCCCTGGCCAGCCCGAGGCGGTTGGGCATCGTCAGCAGCAGCGGCAGTAGGAGGACGAGACAGTAGGCGGCGCGCCGAGCCGGATCGGGGACCGGCAGGGTGAGGTAGAAGGGCAGCAGGGCCGCGACGACGAAGATCCGATCCCCGACGATCCAGTAGGCCCAGACCGAGCCCGGGCTGGCCTCGTAGAGCAAGCCGCAGCTCTCGCACACCTCGCGCGAGCGGAACCAGCCGTCGAACAGGCGGCCGCGGCCGCACCGCGGGCACCGCTTCGACAGGCCGCGCCACAGGATCCGGCGGACGGGAGAGATCGGAGTCGCCACGATCGGTGCCAGGAAATCAGCCGAGGGCGCGCTCGAAGTCCTCGATCAGCTCGTCGGTGTCCTCGATGCCCGTAGACACCCGGATCAGCTCGTCGGTGATCCCCAACCGTCGGCGATCCTCGACCGGCATGCCGAGATGAGAGCTGCGCGACGGACGGACGACGAGCGACTCGACGCCGCCGAGGCTGGCCGCATGGAGTGGGATCCGCACCCGCTCGAGGAATTGCTCGGCGGTGGCGGCCGAATCGACGTAGAACGACAGCATGCCGCCGAAGCCGCGGAACAGGCGGCGGGCGACGGCGTGGCCCGAATCGCCGGCGAGGCCGGGGTAGTTGACCCGGCGCACCTTCGGATGGCGCGCCAGGCGCTCGGCCAGCGCCAGCGCCGTGGCGCACTGCCGCTCGACCCGGAGCGCGAGGGTCTTCAACCCGCGCTCGAGCAGATAGCAGGCGTGCGGGTCGAGCGCGGCACCGAGATGGAGCTGCAGGTGGCGGATGCGGTCGACCGTCTCGGCGTCGGAGACGACGGCGCCGGCGACCAGGTCGCTGTGCCCGTTCAGGTACTTGGTGGCGCTGTGGACGACGATGTCGAAGCCGATCTCGAGCGGTCGGAAGACCACCGGCGAGGCGAAGGTGGCGTCGATCAGGGTCACCAGGTCGTGGGCACGAGCGAACTCGACCACCGCCTCGAGGTCGAAGACCTCGATCAACGGATTCGAGATCGCCTCGACGTAGAGCATGCGGGTCTCGGGGCGCAGCGCTCGCTCCCAGGCCGCGGCGCCCTGCGGGTCGGCCAGATCGATCGCCGAGACCTCGAGGCCGAGCCGTGGCGCGTCCTCGTCGAGGAAGTTCTGGGTACCGCCGTAGAGCGTCTTCTGCACCAGCAGGTGCTCGCCCTGACCGACGAAGGCGAGGATCGCCGCGGTGATCGCCGCCATGCCGCTCGCCGTCACCAGAGCCGCCTCCCCCGACTCGATGGCTGCCAGGCGGGCGTGCAGGGTGTGGTGATTCGGCGAGTTGTGCAGGCGGACGTAGCGCACCGCATCGTACGACGCCTCGTCGGCCATCAGGTAGTTGGCGCTCTGGAAGATCGGCGTGACCACCGCGCCCTCGATGGGGGGGCGTGGGGCCCCCGCGTGGACGAGATTGGTGGCCAGGGTGCGGAAGGTGTCGCGGTGCTCGGTCATCGGCCCTCCTCGGTCGCCCGTCGGTTGCCAGGCGGGCTAGTTTACCGAGCGGCCGCCGACCACGGTGCGCAGCTCGAGGCCGCGCCGCGCGACCTCGACCTCGATCGACTCGAGGTCGTCGTCGGAGAGCTGTCGCGTCGTCGGGAAGGCGAGCAGGTACTGGCTGCGGAGCTCGCGGGCGATCTTGTCGTAGGTGGCCCCGAGCTCGTCGACGTAGCCCAGGTAGTAGGCTTCGCCGCCGGTCTCCCCGGTCAAGGCGTCGAGGTCGGTGCGGCGGAAGCGCCGTCGCGGGTCCTGGATGCCGGCCAGCGAGACCACGTAGACCGGCACGCCCGCCTGCTTGGCGGTGTCGATCGCCCGGCCGAGCGAGAAGCGACTCTTGTAATCGTCGCCGTCGGTGAGCAGCACGACCGCTTTGCGCTGCTGACCGGCCGGCAGCTCGAGGGCGGAAAAGATCACCGAGTCGTAGAGCGCCGTGGTGCCCTGCTTCTCGGCTTCCAAGCCGCCCAGGCTGACCAGAAGATCGCCGAGGTTGCCCGACAGAGGATGGGCGACGCGCGGTTTGGTGTCGAAGTCGACGACCAGCGCACGGTCCTTCTCGCCGACCACCTGGGTGAGAAAGCGGGCGGCCGCCTTCCGCGTGTCCGGCATCAACGGCCACATGCTCGGCGAGGTGTCGATCACCAGGGCGAGCTCGAGCGGCACCTCGTCGGCGTAGGCGAAGCGCTGGATCTGCTGCGGCTCGCCGCGCAGCCGGATGCGGAAGTCGTCGGCGTCGAGATCGGGCACCGGCTCGCCGTCGTCGTCGGTCGCCACGACGTAGACCTGCACCAGGTTGACCTCCACCTGCTCGATCGTGCCGGGCGAGGAGACCAGCCGGACGTCCTCGAGGAACCGGCCGTCGTCGAAGTAGGCCACCACCCGCACGTAGTCGGTCGACCCGATCGCCCCCGCCGCTCCGTCGAACGACCACGGCGGAGCGGTCGCCGTGCCGAGCAGGTCCTCGTTGTGGTAGTACTCGACGCGCTCGACGGCGAGGTCGGTGGGGTGCTCGACGGTGGTGGTGAGGCGGAGCCGCGACGTCGCCGGGTCGACCTGGAGATCGACGATGGAGACGTCGAGCGAGCGGAACGGCTCGTTGAGCCGGATCGAGTCGGAGCCGATCGGATTGCCGGCGGCGTCGTAGGCTCGCACCTCGACGGTGTGGCGGGCGGCCGGCCTGCCGAGATCGATGCGGGCACCGAACGGCGCCTCGTCGTCGCTCTCGACCAGCTCTCCGTCGAGATAGAATTCGGCTCGCCGGACGGCCGGTGTGGTCACCAGCGTGCGAAAGCGCTGGCGGCCCGCCAGGCGACCGCCCTCGGGCGCCAGCAGAACGATCGTTGTGGTCGCCTCGCTGGAGGCCTCGGCCGCTCCGTCGGGCTTCGCGGGCCGGAGATCGAACGGCTCCACGATCCGACCGGGAGCGCTTCTGACCAAGCGACCGTCACCCTCCTCGAGGCGTGCCGCGCCCCACCGGCCTCGGTCGACGTCGCTCACCACGGCGATCATCTCGACCGCGTCGACGGGTAGCGGCAGGGCCACCTGGACCACCCAACGGTCGGCGCCGCCGAGGGGTTCGCCG
>JAWVZD010000199.1:0-5124 GCA_033722395.1 Thermoanaerobaculia bacterium
GGGCCGGCCGACCGAGACCTGGCCCGCCAACCCCAACGGCTCGCCCGCCGGCGTCGCCGGCATCTGCGACCCCACCGGCCGCCTCTTCGGCTTGATGCCCCACCCCGACGCCTACCTCTACCCCTTCCAGCATCCGCAGTACTTCCGCCGCAAAGCCCGCGGCGAAACCCTGCCCGAAGAGGGCGGCGGCCTGGCGATCTTCAGGAACGGCGTCGACGCGGCGGCGAAAGCGCTCTGAGCCTCCGTCCACAGAGGCCCACACCGTAGCTCGACCTGAACGCGGTCTCCGGCCTCTCGGGGGTAGGGGGTACGAGGCCGCACGGCTCTCGAGCGATGCGGGGTCGGTCGGCGAGCCTATCGCCCCGCTTCGAGCCACTCCGTCGGCTCGTGCTGCCAGGTCAGAGCGATCTCGGCGGGTGAGCCCTCTGCCGCCAGAGTCTCGCCGACCGTAGCGAGAGCCAGCGCTGGGCGGTTGTTGGTGCGCGAGAGGTGGTAGAGCACCACCAGCGAGAGGCGATCGCTCACCAGGTCGCGCACGCCGTCGGCGGCGTCGCGGTTCGAGAGGTGACCGTGGCGTCCGGCGACGCGCTGTTTCAAGGGCCACGGGTACGGGCCCCGGCGCAGCATGTCGAGATCGTGGTTGGTCTCGAGCACCAGGACATCGACGTCACGGAGCGCCGCCCAGGCGAGCTGACTGCGCGAACCGAGATCCGCTACCAGGCCGACGCGGCGTCCCCCGGAGTCCTCGATCACCATGCCGACCGGCTCGCTGGCGTCGTGCGGGATCGAGAACGGTCGCACCTCGAACGAGCCCACCTCGGTGGGGCGTCCCGATTCCAGCGTGTGGCAGGTGATCTCCTCGACGGCGGCGAGCCCCGAAGCCTCCAAGGTGCCGCGGGTTCCCCAGACCGGGAGCTCGTGACGCTTGGCGTAGACCCGTGCGCCGCGCACGTGGTCGGAGTGCTCGTGGGTCAGGACCAGACCGTCGAAGGCCTCCGGCTCGATGCCGAGGATCGCCATCCGCCGAGCCATCTCCTTGGCCGAGAATCCCGCGTCGACCAGCAGCCGCCGACCCTCCGACTCGACCACCAGGACGTTACCGGAGCTCCCGGAGCCGAGCACCGCGACCCGCAGGCGCTCCGAGCCCCAGTCCATGGCGAGCTGCATGGGGGGAAGGTATCACGGGCGTCGCGTCCTGCGGCCGTGGAGTCGCCCCGGCTCAGCGGCGCGACCGTGGGGGAGGCGACCGTGGGGAGGTGAAGCTGGTGACTGGAAGCTGGTGACTGGAAGCCCGGTTCAACCCCCGACGCCGGTCGCCATCCCCCGCCCTGCGAATTCGTAGACCTCGTCCTGCTCCAGGAACGAGACGTTGGGCAGGCCGAGCTCCTCCACTTCGCGGTGGATCGCCTCGATACAGGGCGGCTTCAGGTGGTGCAAGAGCACCGGGCAGTCGCGCTCCAGCTTTTCGAGCTCGCCGGCCATCGTCTGCGGCGTCAGGTGGTAGGAGAGGTCGGCGATGCGCTGCAGACCGTTGTCGAAGCTGGTCTCGAGGAAGACCGTGTCGAGATGTGGCGTCAGATTGGCGAGCTCCCACAGCCGCACCGTCGGGCCGGTGTCGCTCGACCACAGGACGGCAGCGCCGTCGTGCTCGATCAGGAAGCCGAAGGTCGGCACCAGATGGGTGACCTCGATCGGCGTCAGGCGGATGTCGCCGATCGTCACCGGCACCTCGCTCTCGAGCTGATGGAACTTGACCGACGGCAGCAGATGGTTCGGCAGGCGGCTGAAGTCGGGCCAGGTCGAGTTGTTGAACAGGTGCTGGCGGATGGCGAAGATCGTCGTCGACGAGGCGTAGACGTTGATCGGCGCCCGTCGGTCGAAGATGTTCTCGATGAAGAACGGCAGCGAGTTGGTGTGGTCGAGGTGCGAGTGGGTGAGCACGATCGAGTGCACCTTCGCCTGGCGCTCCAAGGGGAGCGCCTGGGTCAGAGAGCCGGCATCGAGCGCGATCCCGCCGTCGATCAGCAGGCAGGTCATGCGGCACTCGGTGCTCTCTCCACCGTAGGCCCCGAGAACCTCGATCTTCATGCGCGACAGGCTAGCGCGATTCTATCGGGAGTGACAGCAACGGTCGTCACACGGGGCAAGACCGGTCTTCGGTGTTCGGTCTTCAGGCGTCAGTGCGCTTGGCGGATCTTCGTGAGCTCTGATCGTTCTGATCGGCTCACTTGCCGCCTTCTCGCGAGCAAGCTCGGGGCTCGAGGTCCTTCCGAAGGCTGACGACTGTCGATGGCGACCGACTAGAACTTGTACCCGATCCAGAACGACGTGTCGAAGCCGTCGGTCAGCGTCTTGTCGAAGTCCCACTGCTTCGAGAAGTTCCAGTTCATCGGCAGGCCGAACAGGTTCAGGCTGAAGCCGAAGCCGTAGGAGGAGACGCAGTCTTGCAAGCGGTCGTCCTCGCTGTCCCAGCAGTCCCAGTTGGGCTGCAGCTCGCTGAAGCGGGCGCCCGCCACGTCGAGGAACAGGAAGCCCCGGATGCCCTGGAAGCCGAAGCCGCCGACGGCGATCTGATCGAGCAACGGAAAGCGCAGCTCGATGTTGCTGAAGAAGCCCTCGTCGCCGACGACCGATCGGAAGTCGAAGCCACGCACCGTGTCGAGTCCGCCGAAGTAGACCGGGGTCGCGAAGTCGCCCGAGGTGGTGTAGCCGTAGCCGCGCACCGCGATCTCCATGCGGCGAGTCAACGGGATGTAGCCGCGGTAGTCGAGGCTCAGGCTGCTGAACAGGGTGCTGCTGTCGTCCTCGCCGGTGTCGGTGTTGGCAGCGTAGCTGGCCGACAGCCTGTAGCGCTGCCCGGAGTGCGGCCCATAGCTGGTGAAGACCGTGCTGTCGCCGATGAACGACGCCTGCACGAACGGATAGTCGTCGGTTCGAGGGTTGACCACGGGCACCGGAACCGGATCACCGGTAAACGGCCGGAGCACCTCGGCCTGTTGCTCCGGCGTCAGACCCTCCAAGCCGAACCGCTCGATCAGATCGTCGAGCTCGCCCGCCGCGATGGCATCCTCGAGCGGCAGGCCGATCTGGATCACGAAGTCGAGCTCGCGGCGCGCATAGCCTACGCCGACCTCGACACGGCGGTTGAAATCGATCGGGTAGATCACCGAGGCCGTCGCACCGGTCTCTTGAAAGATCGACACCTGCTCGAGCGTCAGGTCGTTGTCCAGGAAGACGAAGAAGTCCTCGTCGTCGTACAGCCGGTACATGCGCTGCAACCGCTTCGTCTGGTTCAGATAGCGCACGTCGAAGTTGCGGAAGCTCTCGACCGACTGGAAGTAGCCGACGATCCGCCGATCGCCCAGGTAGTCGGTGAACGAGACCCCCAGGGCTGCGATGAAGGTCTGGTCGTCCGATATGCCGATGGTGCCGCCGAAGAAGTTTTCCAGGAAGAACTTCTTGCCACCGTACGGCTCGACGTTCGCCTCGTCGATCGCCACCTCGATCGCCGGCTCGAACTGCGGCAGGTCCTGGGCCGAGAGCGACCGCGGCGTCGCCGCTACCTCCTTGGTCTCGAACACGATCGGCTCGGTGATCGGATCGCCCAGGTCCATGCGGTAGATGTCGTGGGCGCCCTTCCAGAAGGCGGTGTAGACCAGGCTGTTCGGCCCCGTCGGGTTGGCTAGGATGGTGGGCATGAAGCAGCCGGTCACGGCGTTCGTGTACTGGACGATCTCACCGGTCTCCGGCTCCAGGCTGAAGATGTTGTTCGCCCCGGTGCGATCCGAGGTGAAGTAGATCTTCGTGCCATCGGGCGAGTAGACCGGGTCGTTCTCATCCGATTCGCCGTGGGTGATCTGGAAACGCTCGGCCGGGCGGTCGCGAGCGATTCGGAAGAGCTTGTCGAAGTCGCCGATGGTCGACACGAAGACCACCGACTCTCCGTCGGGCGAGTAGGCCGGGGCGCCGTCGAAGATGGCGTCCTCGGTCAACTGTACGATCTCGCCCGAGTCGAGCACCACCTCGAAGATGTCGAACTGCCCGCCCCGGTGCCCGGCGAAGATGACCCTCGAGCCGTCGGGATGGAACGACGGCGCCAGCGGCTGATCGACCGAGATGGCGAGCCGGCGCCGCACCTTGCCCTTCAGGACGTCGATCAGCAGGAGCTCGCGCTCGCCCTCGTGGCGGGCGAAGACCGCCAGCGTGTTGCCGTCGGGGGAGAACGACAGGTCGCGACCCATCTTGCGACCGAGCTGGCCGACCTCCTGGGCGATGATGTACTGGTAGTCGCTGGTATATCCCTTGGTCAGGTTCTTGAGCAGCTCGCGCGAGCGTGCGTCCAGCAGCACCACGTCGGTGTCGCGACCGTCCTGCATGATGGCGGCCACCAGATCGCCCGACGGCGAGGCCGCCGGCGAGGCGAGCCACATGTTGCGTCGCTGCTTGACCCGGAACGGCCGACCGAAGTCGCCCGGCTCACCGGTGGCGACCAGCTCGGGCAGGTACTTCTGTCTGAGCCAGCGGCGGAAGTCGGCGTTGAAGTCCTCGGCCGACATGAAGAAGGTGCGCTCGACCGCCGGCCCGACGCGGGCTCCCAGGGTGTTGCGCAGCTCGATCAGGAACTCCTGCACCCCC
The DNA here is from genome assembly GCA_033722395.1 of Thermoanaerobaculia bacterium. Lineage (GTDB taxonomy): Bacteria > Acidobacteriota > Thermoanaerobaculia > Multivoradales > JAHEKO01 > JAWVZD01. The sequence goes on from JAWVZD010000199.1 coordinate 4,636, forward strand.
TCCTTGCCCCAGCGCTCCTCGATGAAGTCGAAGAAGGCGTGTCCGTAGCGGTAGGCGAAGTATCCCTGGAAATCGGCGGTGATCGGCGGCAGTGAGTCGTTGACCACGGCGTCCCTGAGGTACATCTTGTCGCGCGCCGACTCGTCCTGGGCGAAGTAGCTCGCCATCCCCTCGTTGATGTACTGCGGCGCGATCTGGGTCAACCCGCGACCGGTCGAGCCACCGTAGAGCACGTGGTACTGGAAGATGTGGGTGAGCTCGTGGAGCATCAGCTCCATCAGCTCGTCGTCCGGCAGGTCGACCGGCATCACCATCCGGTTCCTGAGTGGGGTGGCGAACGCCCCGGTACCCTCCGGGATGTAGTTCGAGATGACGTTGGTCTGCTGGAACTCCGAGTGGGTGCGATAGAAGATGAGAGGCGTCGGCTCCTTGATCTGGTAGTCGAACTCGCGCGACAGATAGTCGTAGGCGCTCTCGGCGAACGACACC
>JAWVZD010000200.1:0-5110 GCA_033722395.1 Thermoanaerobaculia bacterium
GGGTCCCGCAGGAGAACCTGGTCGGGCCGCGCGGCGAAGGCTTCGTGCTGGCGCAGGAGCGCCTCGGCCCGGGGCGGATCCACCACGTCACGCGCTGGCTGGGGATCGCCGAGCGCGCCTTCGACCTGCTGTGCGAGCATGTCGTCGAGCGGCAGATCGCGCCGGGCGAGACCCTCGCCGACCGCGAGGTGATCCAGACCTGGATCGCCGAGTCGCGGGCCGAGATCGAGGCGGCTCGCTGGCTCACTCTGTCGACCGCCTGGACCGTCGAGACCGAAGGCTGGCGGGCGGCGCGCAGACCGATCTCGATGATCAAGTTCGTCGTCGCCGACACCATGCTCCGAGTGGTCGACCGGGCGATCCAGGCACACGGAGGGCTCGGCGTGACGGACGACACCGTGCTCGCCTTCTTCTATCGCCAGGAGAGGGCGGCACGCATCTACGACGGTCCGGACGAGGTCCACAAGCTGTGGCTGGGGCGGAGCATCCTGGCCGACTATCGAACGGGTGACTGAGCCCGGGCGAGTCGCCCGTGCCGGTACCACGGGCCGGTCCGACGGGCCGGCACCTCGGCCAACCCCGATCGGAGCTAGCTCGCCGCAGCCCCCGCCGCCGCACCCATGCCGAGCGCCGTCACACCGAGAACGACGCCGAAGACCATCGCCACGGCGAGGTAGATCAGGAAGCCGATCACGCAGACCGCGACGGCACGTCCGGTGCCCGAGTAGTCGAGCGCCTCGCGCACCGCGACGACCATCGCCGCCAGCATCCACAGGCCGATGAGGAAGTTGAGGATCGCCCCCAGGCCGGGGACCAGACCGACCACCCGCAACAGCCCGGGGCTGGTCGAGAATCCGATCGTGCGCAGCAGCTCCCCCCAGTCGGCACGGGTCTGGGGCTCGGCCAGGAGCTTGGTGCCCACCAGGAACACCACGCCGGCCCAAACACCCCAGCTCACCAGCGCGATCACCGAAGCGATCACCATGGCGACGACCCCTCCGTCACCCGCTCCGATCCCGGCCGCCACGCTGGAGAGCACCACCACCAACATCGCCTGCCCGGTCGCCGTCTGGTCGGCCTCGACCTCGTTGTAGGTCGCCGCGTCCAGGCGCGCAGCCCCGATCATCCGCTCCGTCAAGCTCGCCATCGTCATCCCTCCTCGTTCGAATCGGTCGTTTGCAGGCGATTCTGTCACGCGCCAGGATGCGGTGGCCGCCCCGCAGAACGATCCGGCCCGACGAGCGGCTGCCACTCGACTCGGGGTGGGGCCTCGGGGGCGCCGAGTGAGCGCGACTCCGAGCCCATCCGGAGACGCCCCGCCCCACGACTCCGCCGCGGAGCCCGTCGCAAGAATCGGGTGGCACCCGTCCCGGACTCCTCCTAGAGTGAGCGTCGACGAGGAGGAACGACCATGAGCCTATCGCCGAATCCGACGACTGCAGAGCGCCGAGAGATATCCTCCGGCATAGTGAACGAGCCCGACTACGAGCGCATTCGCGAGGCGATCCGATACCTCGAGCGGCACGCCGAGCGGCAGCCGGATCTGGCCGAGCTGGCCCAACACCTCGGGTTGTCGCCGTCGCACTGCCAACGTCTGTTCAAGCGCTGGGCCGGGGTGAGCCCGAAGCGGTTCCTCCAGTTCCTGACCCTCGAGCACGCCAAACGCCTGCTGCGTGCGTCGTCCTCGGTTCTGGAGACTAGCTACGAGGTCGGCCTGTCCGGCCCCGGCCGGCTGCACGACCTGTTCGTCGCCGTCGAGGCGGTCACGCCGGGGGAGTACAAAGAGTTCGGCGCCGGCATCGAGGTTCGCTGGGGCATCCATCCGGCTCCGTTCGGCGACTGCCTGGTGGCCGAGACCGAGCGCGGCGTCTGCCATCTGTCGTTCGGCGACGGCGACCTGACGGAGAACCGTCGCCGGCTCGAAAGGGACTGGTCACGCTCGACGATGGTGCGCGATCAGGAAGGCACCCTGCCTACGGCGCGGCGCATCTTCGACCCGGAGGCCTGGAAAGGCGAGGAACCCGGGGACCTACGACTATTGCTGAAGGGCACCAACTTCCAGCTCAGGGTGTGGCGCGCCCTGCTCGAGGTGCCGCCGAACCGTCTGGTGAGCTACGGCGACCTCGCCGAGAGCCTCGGACGCCCCAACGCCGCACGTGCGGTCGCCTCGGCGGTCGGCGCAAACCCGGTCTCCTACCTGGTGCCCTGCCACCGTGTGCTGCGCGCCACCGGAGCCCTCGGAGGCTATGCCTGGGGCACCGCGCGCAAGCGGGCGATGATCGCCTGGGAAACAGCCAGGGCGGAGCCCGAAGACTCCGCCCGAAGTTGATTGCGCGCGCGATCGGACGACCGGCAGCGAGCCAGGTACCGGGCCACGCCGTCCGCCGGAGCAGCGCCGCTACGGCTGGACCCGCATCCCCTTCTGAATGGCGCCGGCGTTGCCGGAGACCACCGAGCAGATCGACAGCTTCTCCTTGATGGTGTCGCAGCGGATCTGGGCCACCTCTTTGACCGACTCGTCGAGCACCTCGCCGGTGTCCGGGTCACGGATCACCATGCTCTCGCCCACCGACAGCGTGGTGCCGGAGCTGAGACCCTCGCGCGAGCCACGGTTGACGTAGACCTGATCACCTTGAGTCATGACGACAGTGCCGGACCAGGTCACCGAAGGCAGCTGCTCGACCATCCAGTCGACCGCCTGCGAGACGGCATCCTCGACCGCCTTGCCGGTGTTGTCGTTCTTGAAGCCGCCGATGTCGCCTCCCCAGCCGGCACCGGAGTAGCCGAAGCGCCCGGAACGCTTCTTCGAGGTACCGACGACGCTGGTCGACGCCACCACCTGACCGGTGGTCGAGTCGACCATGTAGATAGTGGCATTGACCTCGGCCTTCGAGCCTCCGCCTCCGACGCGGAAGCCGCGCACGCGGATGCCGCCGCTACCGCCCTGGGTCGGCCCTTCGACGTGCGTGATCGCTCCCTTGACCAGTAGCTGCGCCGGCGTGAGCTGTCCCGTCTGGGCCGTCTTCCCACCCTGGGCCGTCCGCCCGCTGGCGCCCAGGTCCTGCTCGATCATCGCCTCGTCGCGCATGTCGGTCTCGCCGAGAACGATGAACTGACCGGTCTGATTCAGGATGTCGGTCATCACCGTCGCCCAGGCGTCACCGATGTCCCACTGCCCCGACCATCCGGCCTGGTTGTCGAACTTGGTGACGGTCACGGTGTAACGCAGGCCGCCCTCCTGGGCGACGAGCGGAGCGGCCGCCAGGACGACGGCGGCGGCGAGAAAACAAAACAGCGTACGTCTGAGCATCATCTCTCCTCCCGAGAAGTCATTCGATCCGGCAAAGGCTATCAGAGCGCCCTGATCCGCAAAGAGCCGAGGAGCGTATGCTAGTCGTGACGATGGAGACTCGACGAGCCCGGCACCGATCTCTGCTGCACCGATCTCTGCTGCACCGATCCCCGCTAGCGGCCTCGAAACCCTGGCTGTCAAACCGAGGGCGTCCGGTCGCGAGCATCCTGTGCCTGCCACTGCTCGTCGCGGCGCTGGCGGCTGCGGTCCCGACGAGGGGTCAGGAGGTCGTCGACGGCGGCTTCGAGGAGACTACGACGGTCTATGCCGTCGAGGTGCCGGTCCGCGTGCTGGTCAGAGGAGAGCCGCTCTACGGGCTCGAGGCGACCGACTTCGAGGTGTTCGACAACGGTGTCCGCCAGGAGGTCACCGCCTTCGGTGTCATCGCCGCCCCCCCACCGCCGACCGGCGCGTCCGCCGAGCGCACTCCCTCTCCACCCACCGGTGCTCCGGCCGTGGCACCGCGGCGCAACTTCCTCCTGTTGTTCGATTTCGCCTACGCCGGTGTCGGCATCATCGACTCGCGGCGCAAGCTCGTCGAGTCGATCGAGGCGGCACGGACGTTCGTCGACACGGCCCTGGTCGCAGGCGACCGCGTGGCGGTCGGCTACTACAGCCCGCTCAGGGGTCTCAAGCTGCTGCACGATTTCACCACCGACCACGCCACGGCTCGCTACGCCGTCGACGTCATCGATCTCATCGTCGAGGCGAAGCCGAAACGCCTCCAGAAGGAGATCGCCGGCTGGGACCACCTCGTCCCCGGCCTCCCCGGCCGGCGGGCCAAGACCCCCCTCGGTCCGAACCGCGCCTCGCTCGAGGATCTCGTCGCCGAGGCGCGCGTCTGGTCCCAACGAGGCGATCCTTTCTTGTGGCACGGCCTGATCATCAAGCACTTCGCCTGGGGGCTGCGGGAGCTGACCGAGGACTACGATCTGCCGGGGATGAACTACCTGGTGCTGTTCTCCCGCGGCCCGCTGTTCGGCGACGAGGAGTCGCTCGCCCTCTTCTATCTAGAGGAGCTCTTCCGCGATCTCAGACAGGAGAACTGGTCGATCCAGGCGGTCGACACCGGCGGACTCGGCTTCGGGCGCGACTCGCTGCAGCTCCTGGCGCACGCCACCGGTGGCTCGCTCTACACCAATTCGCGCGACCTCGAGATGTTGGTCGGCGAGGTCGCCGAGAAGACCCGTCTGACCTACGTGCTGACCTTCCAGGTCGAGGACCTAGCGCAGGACGGCTCTTTTCGCGAGATCGAGGTACGGCTCGTCGACCGACCGAAAGGGACGCGGATCACCCACCGGCCCGGCTACTACGCGCCGGGGGGAATCGACCCGAAGTGGCGCCGCAGCCTGCGTGCGTCGGGTAGTACGCGTCAGACCGACGAGCCGGCCCTGACCGGTCTCGACCCGGTCGCCCTGGTGCGTGGTCGGGAGGTCGAGGGGCGGGACGACCTCGCCGTGGTGCACGACGGCTTCCGCTACCTGTTCGCCGACTCCACCAACCTCGAGCGCTTCCTCGACTCGCCCGACGACTACGCCATCCGCCTGAACGGCGACTGCCCGGTCGTCGACGGCGTCCAGGGCGACCCCGATTTCTACCTGGTGCACGACGGCGGGATCTACATCTTTTCGTCCCACTCCGCCCGGCGGCGCTTCTCCCGCCAGCCCGAGCACTATCTCTCCGGCGCCGCCTCGGGGGGCCTCCGCCAGGCCGGCGAGCGACATTGACGCCGGACGGCCGCTTTGTCTACGCTGGAGA
>JAWVZD010000201.1:0-5105 GCA_033722395.1 Thermoanaerobaculia bacterium
CCTGGCCTCGCTCTTGCTCGACGCCGCCGACCCGGAGCTCTACGACCCCGAGCGGGCGCGTCAGCTGGCCGAGCGTGCCTGCGAGCTCACCGGATGGCGGGATCCGATGCAGATGATCCTGCTGGCCGAGGCCGAAGTGCAGCTCGGCGACGCGGCCGAAGCGGTGCGAATCGTCGATCGCGCCCTGGCGGTCGCGGAGCAGGGTGGAGCACCGGCGAGCCTGCGCCGGGCACTGCGAGCCAAGCGCTCGGAGTACGCTGGGAAGCGAACCAGGGAGGGAGGATCCCGATGAAACGACTCCTACTGCTGCTCGTCTCGCTGCTGTCGATCCCTACTGGAGGAGAGGCGGACGACGTCACCCTGCTGATCTCGAATGGAAGGGTGATCGTCGGTGAGGGGACGGTGCTCGAGCGGGGTCACCTGGCGATCGCCGGCGAGCGGATCGCCGCGGTCTCCGCAGAGCCGATCGAGGCACCGGGCGCCGAGCGCATCGACGCCACCGGAACGAGCGTGCTGCCGGGGTTGATCGACACGCACGTCCACCTGACCATGGAACACCTGTTCGAGCAGCCGCGGGAGGATGCGGTGATCGAGGAGTTCCTCACCGAACGGCTTCCGGAGCGCCTGCGAGGCTTCCTCGAGGCCGGCATCACGACGGTGATGTCCACGGGCGAGTACTGGCCGTTCATCCTCGATGTGCGCCAGCGCGTCGAAAGCAGCGAGATCGCGGGACCCCGGATCTCGACCGCCGGCAAGCTCCTGACCGGTCCGAACGGGCATCCTCTGGCCACCTTCTGCGGCTTTCTGGACATCCATGGGCCGAACCCGTGGTGTCGCGAGCACTTGGCTTCGGAGCTGGCCACCGAGGGCGAGGCGCGCGAAGCCGTCGCCGGTCTCGCCGACGCCGGAGTCGATCTCGTCAAGTTCGTCTACGACGCCGCCGACGGCCCGGGCGTCGGGGTGCTCGACGGCGAGTTGGTCGACGACATCGTGGCGGCGGCCCACACTCACGATCTGCGCGCCTACGCGCATGTCCTGGAGATTCCGAAGGCGCTCGAGGCGATCGAGGCCGGCCTCGACGGGCTGGTCCATCTGCCGGCGGTTCCCGCCGAGGAGCCTGCGATCGAAAGGCTGGTCGCGGCGATGCGGGAGCGACGCGTCCCGGCTTCGACGACGCTGCTGACCTGGGCCGACGCAGCCGATATGCTCACCCGGCAGGGCGACGAGGAGACCGCCGCGGCCCTGGAAGGGCTCCTCGAGGGCATGCGGAAGGTGCTGGCCCGGCTCGTCGCGGCCGATGCCGGCCTCGTGGCGCTCGGCACCGATACCCCCCACCTACCCGCCGCCGAGGCCTATCATCGCGAGATCTCGCTGGTCGCTGCGCTCGGGATTCCCCCGCCAGAGCTGCTCGGCATGGCGACTCGCAACGCCGCCGAGTACATCGGGTTGGGAACCGAGCTCGGCACTTTGGAGGCGGGGAAGCTCGCCGACGTGTTGATCGTCGACGGCGATCCCCTACGCGATCTTTCGGCCTTGCAGCGGATCGTGACGGTGATCCGAGGAGGTCGGGTGGTGGGAAGCGATTGATCCGATGAGCTACGCGAAGAGCTCAGCGCCTCCGAGCGGGGGTTCCCCCCGGTGGGTCGGTGTTGCTCTGGCGCTGATTCTCCTCTTCGGAGCCGGCCTCAGGGTCTGGTACGCGCTGCCGGAGCCCAACAAGGCGCGCTTCTGGGACGAGCGCTACAGCCTCGAGAACGTCGAGGCGGTCCTCGGGAGCTGGTCGCTACGACCCGCCAGGGGCTACTACCCGGCGCCGCTCCAGTCGTGGCCGCAGGCCCTCGCGCTGGCCGCCAGCCAGAAGCTGGGCGAGCTGACCGGCATCGAGTGGCTCGAGACGGTAACCGAGCGTGGCCGCTTCACGCCGACCGCCTATCTCCTGGTGCGCTCGATCTCGGTGGTCTACGGCGTGCTGGCGCTCCTCGTGTTGTTTCTGCTCGGGCGGCGGATGGTCTCGGCCGAGATCGGTCTTCTCGCCGCGCTCGGCCTGGCGGCGACCCCCTGGCACATTCACGTCTCGGGCAAGTTCAAACCGGATGCGCTGCTGGTGCTCGCCGTCCTGCTCGGCTTCTACTGGTCGATTCGTGCCATCGAGGGCGGTCGACGGCGCGACTACGCGCTGGCCGGCCTCGGCATCACGCTGGCCGCCAGCGCCAAGCTTCTCGGCGTGCTGGTGGCGGTGCCGCTCGCGGTCGGAAGCCTGTGGCTCGCCACCCGCGAGCGCGTGCGGGTCGGTCGACTGGCCCTTGCGGCGGCGACCAGCGTGGGGACGTTCTTCCTGCTCAACCCGTACGGCTTGAGCTACCTGTGGTACGTGCGCAGCCTGCAGGACGACTATGCCAAGCGGGCGGAGTGGTCGGGCATGACACGCGCCACCATGCCGGAGGAGCTCGGGGAGTATTTCTTCGGCCCGACCGTGCACGGTCCCCTCCTCGCCACCGTGGCCATCCTGGGTCTGGTCGGGCTCCTGATCCGCGCCGCCCGACCCGGGCGTCTGGAGCTCGAGCGCCGTGTGGGGATCGGCATGCTGGTCGCCTTCCCGCTCGTCTATGCAGGCGCCTATCTGGCAGCGACCCCCTATTTCAAGGGCAACAACCTGCTGCCGATCGTCCCGTTCACGACGCTGGCAGCGCTCTGGCTGGTGGTGACGGTGTGGCGTGGCCTGAGCGAGCGGCTGGCACCGGCACGCCGACTGACCCCGGTCGCCGTGGCTCTGCTCGTCGTGGCGCTCGCCGCACCCGGTTGGATCTACACCTACCGCAGCCTCACACCGACGACGCTCGACATCGCACTGCGGTTCCTGCGACGGGGCGTGGGCTCGCCCGACGGCCGCATCGTCTTCGTCGAAGAGGTCGAGATCGGTGAGCCGAGATGGGAGCGATGGGAGCCTTTCGGCCGCACCTCGGTCGATCTGACCGTCGAGCGCCTCGACCGGGTCGCCGAGCGCCGGCTGGCGCGGGCGGACGGAGAGATCTTCCCCGAGGAGCGCCTCCAGGGCGATCGCGCGGCGTTCTACCGTTCACGGATGGAGCGGGTATCGAAGGGCCGGCTGCGCCGCATCCGGCCGCGGTGGTTCGAGCTCCGGGGACCCGCGCTGGTGGTGATCCGGCACTGGCGCCGGGGCGCCGGCGGCTGGATCGACGTGCCGATGGAGCGCTGCTCGGCGGGCGAGCACCTCTGCATCACCGGGCAGGTCCCGGAGCGGATCCGGTCGCGCGCGCTGGTTTCACTCACCGTGCGGGTGCCGGCGGGTGTCGTCGGCGAGCATCCGCTGCCGTCGGCGATTCGCGTCGGCGGGCGATCGGTGCCGCTGCGGATCGCCAAGAAGGGCCGCCGTGTCCTCCTGTTCCTGACCGAGCGATTCCCTCTGGCGCGAGCGCCGGCCGAGATCCGGCTGGAGACCGAGTATCCACCGCAGGACGACGCGCGGCTCCGCCTGGCGATCCGTCAGTGGGGTGCCTCTGGGTCCGAGGCGCCCGAGCCGGAGTCCTCCTCGGCCGGGTCGCCGACCGAGGCCCCGCTCGATTCACCGGCCGAATCCTCGGACGCCTTCCGGGATCGGGAGGGGGGGCCACCCCGGGAGCTCGTTCGCCTCGCTCGGCGGGGTGGCGACCAGACGTGGAGGTGGACGTCGAGCCGAGAGGACTCGATTCGCGCCAGCCCGTCGACCAGGGCCACGGTTCGACCCGGCTCGCAACAGGGGAAGCGCTCGCTGACCAGGCTGAACCACTGCGGACGGGAGTCGACTCGGTAGAGCGGGACCGATTCGGCGCCGTAGCGCAGGAGGATGGGAACCTCCGGTGTGCGGGCCGGGGGTCTGCCGACTCGGATCGTGATCGAGGCGACTTCCGCCCTCGGCACCGGCGCCAGATCGATCGCCAGGGTACCGTCGGGCCGCCACTTGGCCGGTAGCTTCCCGTGGACCGCGCGCCGCCTCCAGCGGTGCGTCAGGAGGGTGATCTCCGGCCCGCGGAGCCGGCCGAGCGCCGGGCCGAAGACGCGTCTCCTGGTGACCCGGGCCGGGCTGACCCTGTTCGGTACGCGGCCGAGCAGGATCTCGGCGTCGCTCAGCCGGCGCCGCTCGGCGGGCAGCTCGGCCGCGCTCGGGACGCGCAGCACCGCGCCACCGAAGTCGGAGATCGGCCGGGCCAGCTTCCAGGGGGCTCCGGGAGTCTCGACCGGCTCGACGATCACCACCCGCCCGTGGACCTCGGAGGCCTTCCTACCGATCGCCCGGTAGGCCATGTCGAGCGTCGTGGGGGTATAGGTGCGATAGACGAAGAGCGGTCCCGGTCGGGCCAGAAGAGCCAGCAGCACGACGACGACGACGGCCGCCACCGGCCGCGGCAGGTCGAGCCCCCGTCGCGCCGCGTCGAGAGATCCGACCAGGACCCAGGCCAGCGCCAGCACGAACGGCGGCAGGATGTGGGTGAAGTTGTTGTCCCGAAACCAGGCCGACTGGGCGGTGTGGAGGGCGACGTAGAGCAGCGGATAGGTGGCCAGCATCAAGCGGGGTGCGGCGAGCTCTCCGGGGCGCGAGCGCGCCGCTCGGGCGCCGGTGATCCAGAGGGCGACCCAGGCGCCGAGAGCGAGCGCTCCGAAGACCGGGCCGAGGACCATCGGCTCCAACAGGTACTCGACGGTACGCAGGGGGATCTGCGCCTTCGTCATCCCCGCCCATCCGGCGCGCCGGGCGTAGTCCCACTTGATGTCCTCGATGCCGGCTAGCACGATGCCGATATGGGGGTTGAGGAGCAGGAAGAAGACGACCGAGCCCAACCCAGCGACGGCGATCTGCAGGTAGTGGCGCCTATCGCGCGCCCGCACCAGAGCGGCGAGACCGAAAGCCGCCCCGGCGGTGCCGGCGATCAGCTTGCTGCTGGTCGCCAGCGCCACGGCAGCCGCTAGGGCGAGGGCCCCGCCGAGCGAGGGTGATCGAAACCAGCGGACACCGGCGATGAGCACCACGAGAACGAAGAAGACCACCTGCGCGTCCGGCTTGAAGACGCCCGAGACCTGGATGTGCCACGGCAGGAAGGCGAGCGTCG
>JAWVZD010000202.1:0-5082 GCA_033722395.1 Thermoanaerobaculia bacterium
GGGCTCATGTAGGCGGCGGTTCCCAGGAGTGTCCCGGCCACGGTCGCCTGGTAGGTCAGGGTGGGGGAGTGGGTGACCTCGACCCCGGCCGCTGGACCGGGCTCGGGCTCGAGGGCCTTGGCGAGGCCGAAGTCGAGGATCTTCACCCCGCTTTTCGCGTCTACCATGACGTTGCCGGGCTTGAGGTCGCGGTGGACGATCCCGCGATCGTGGGCCGCCTCGAGGCCCCGCGCGATCTGCAGAGCGATCGTGACCGCTTCCTTCGTCGAGAGCGGGCCGCGTGCGATCCGCTCGGCCAGGGTCTCGCCGGAGGCGAGCTCCATGACGAGAAAGTGGGTGGCGTTCTCCTCGCCGACCTCGTAGATCCCGGCGATGTGCGGATGATTGAGCGATGCGAGGACCTTCGCCTCGCGCTCGAACCGGGCGAGCCGCTCCGGGTCGGCGACGAACGCCTCGGGAAGCACCTTGATCGCCACCTCGCGCCCGAGCTTGGTGTCCTCGGCCCGGTAGACTTCGCCCATCCCGCCTTCGCCGAGCTTGGCGATGATCTCGAAATGGGAGAGGGTCTTGCCGATCACGATCGGGCCATCTTATCTGCCGCGCCGCCCGCTCGTATCGGCGAGCCCGGCATCGGCTGGCTCGTCGAGGGGCGCCCGACGCCCGTGCTCATTCAAGGGCTGATTCCGCGGTGGTGGTCTACGGTTCTGGAGAAGGGTCTACGGTTCTGGAAAAGGAGGTGAACGCATGTCGTTTTCGCTTTGGACACAGCAGCCGGTTGCGCACTCGGACCGGTTGAACGACTGGCTGGTGCGTCGGGATCGAACCGACGGGAGGCAGGTTTTTCCGGGAGAGGGGCACCGGTCGTGAGCCTCTGGCTCGTCGTCAAGCTCTACGCCGTGGCGCTCACCAGCTTCATGGCCATCGATCTGCTCTGGCTCGGGGTCGTAGCGCGGTCGTTCTACCGCTCCCAGCTCGGGCCGCTCATGCGGGCCGACGTCAACTGGGCCGCGGCCGTCGCCTTCTACCTCGTCTTCGTTCTCGGCATCGTCGTGCTGGTGGTGTGGCCGGCGATGGAGCGCGAGAGTCTGGGCCAGGCGCTCCTTCTCGGCGCGCTCTTCGGTCTCGTGACCTATGCCGCCTACGACCTCACCAACCTCGCGACCCTGGAGGGTTTCCCGGTGCGGATGGTGGTCGTCGACATGGTCTGGGGTACGGTGCTCTGCGCGGCTGTCAGTGCCATCACCTACCTGGCATCGACTCGGATCGCCTGAGGCTCGCCGGTCCACTAACGGCGCGAGGCATCCGACCGCTGTTATCTCGTCTCGCCAGGGGCCGACCTTTTGAACCCACCGAACACGCGTTGAACCCACCGAACACGCGTGGGTACCCACCGACCGAAGTGACCGCTCAGACCCTCTAACGAGTTGCAAGGGAGACCTCCATGCGCAGAGTCGCGATCCTGGCCCTACTGGTGTTCGTGGTATTCGTCGCCTCGGTCGCCGATGCTCGACCCGCCAAGACGGAGTTCGTGACCGGAAGCGGCACCATGTGGGCCGCCTTCGGACTCCAGACGCAGTTCGATATCGACGTGTCGCAGCTCGACCCGGACGAACCGACCGGCACCTTCATCGCGGCTCTGTTCTCGTTTCCGTCGCACTTCTTCCTGGCGTTCGAGGCGACGTCGTTCGACGCCCTCGACGTGGACCGTCGGACGGGACGCGTTACCGGCACGGCCCTGGTGGCCGACGAGCGGACCGGGTTCGAAGGCGAGATCGAGTTCACCGCGATCTTCGAGGACCTCGCATCGCTCAAGGGCAGGAACAAGGAGGACGACAGGTTGACGCTGACGCTGGAGCTTCCGACCGGAGCGGAGACGTTCGCCGGCACGATTCCGTTCGGCGACGTCGAGGTCGGGACCCGGAAGCGCTGAATCCGACGGCCCCAGCCCGGTCGACCCGTGCGGGATCTTACTTTCGGCGTCCTACTTCAGAACCTCGGCGACCTCGATCAACTCGACGTCCGGTGCCGAAAGCGCCGCGTGCCTGAGGATCGGGACGTGGCCGGCGCCGACGACGAAGAGGATCTTGTCGTCGGGCTCTCGCGCGAGCTGGAGTAGGTTCGAGACGATCCGCAGGTTACGGACGTACCACCAGCCGGTCAGGTGGTCCGCTCCCGGGTAGTCGGTGCCGTCGCCGGCCTTGAAGCCTCCGACGAGGTAGTGCCCGTGGCCGATCGCCAGGCGCTCCGGGGAGTTCATGTGGAGCAGGGTCTCGCGGAGCGGTAGGCGCGTCTTGCGTTCGTCCTCCCAACTGTAGAGCCGCTCGAAGCGCTCGTGCCAGGGATGCTCGAAGATCCATTCCTGGCCGTGCTGCCGCGCCCACTCCTCGCGGTCGACGCGCGGCTCGTAGAAGCGCGAGTCGGCGTCGACCGCCCAGAGGCGTTCGTGCCCGAGCCGCTTGCCGAGCCGGAAGCCGAGCTGGTAGATCTCGTTGCTCGAGATCTCGAAGTCACCGGCCAGGTACTCGCCGTAGCGCTCGTCCAAGCGAGCCTGCTCGTCCCGGTCCCACTCGACGGCGATCCGGGTCGGTCCCCAGGCTTCCAGGCGATCGAGGATCTCGTCGAGCTCGGCCTGCCGCTCGGCCCCCAGGATGTCCACATCGTGCTGGGGCTTGTAGGTGTCGAGGCCGGCGTCTTTGAAGTGGAAGGTCCCTAGGATCAAGAGCTCCGCCCGCGGCCCCCCGAAGCCGAATCGGGACGGATCGAACTCCTCCGATTCGGAGAGGGCGCTCGACGCGGGGAGCAAGATCGTGGCGCAGGCGGCGACGGAGATCAGACGAGAGAAACAAAGCACGACACACCTCCTGTTTCGGTCGCCGCTACCCTACCTCGAAATCCCGTTCTCGCCGGACCGTCGTTCCCGGATCGCCTCGGGCGCGCTCCCGCCCGCGCCGCGAAGGCCTACTCGAGATCGAACCGGTCGAGGGTCATGACCTTGTCCCACGCCGCCACGAAGTCGTCCACGAACTTCTGCTCGGCGTCGTCCGCGGCGTAGACTTCGGCGAGCGCTCGGAGCTGCGAGTTCGAGCCGAAGACGAGATCGACCGTCGTGCCGGAGGAGGCCCCACCCCGGCCGTCTTGAATGCGCTAGGTGCCGGCGCTGTGCCACGCCATGCGGATGAAGAGCGGACCGTAATGCCCGTAGTCGGCCGGGCCACCACTCCTGGGAGGTGGTCATCACCTCGTCGACCTCCCTCGCCAGTTGGTCGAGATCGACCTTGGCGAACTCCTCGGCGTAGTCGAAGTCCTCGCCCATCGGATCGGTGAGCTCGGAGTTCTGGCTGAGGATCTTCAAGTTCAGTTGATCCGGCCACCAGTGCTGGTTGGCCACGGTTCCGGTCGCCTTGTGGGCACGAGATCCACCCATGATGGGGCACCTGCTTTCGCTGCTCATCGTCTCTCCTCTTCTGTTGCCGCGTGTCGCCGCGATCTATCGGTTCGTATACAGCCGTCCTGTGTGCCCGCTTCATCCGGCGGGCCCGGTCGGCCGAGAGCTTTTCCCCTGAATCGTGCCTCACCACGTGGGCGGGGCACACCCGTGGGGGACACGGGTCGGTTCACCTCATCATCTGATCGCGGGGCTTCTGTCGTGTCGCCCCCGGCGGATCAGGGAAGGTGCTAGGATCGAGTGGTCTTTCCAAGCATAGCTTCCTCGGACCGAGCGGGGGAGGATGACGAAAGCGCTCGGGCGAGGGCTGGCCGGTTGGCGGCGGGCGCGTGCGAGCGGCGTGAGACCGGCCGATGGGTGCGGCCAACCGCCGACCGGGAGTTCGGGCGTGGCTCCGCTGACCGACATCTTCCTCAGCTATAGCCGCCCGGATCGGGTGACGGCGGAGCTGCTGGCCCAGTACTTCGAAAGTAGAGGATGGTCCGTTGCGTGGGACCACGAGGGTTCCGCCAGTGAGCGGCATGGCGAGGTCGTGGCGCGAGAGATGGCGGACGCTCGTTGTGTCGTCGTTCTGTGGTCTCGTGCCTCGGTCGAAAGCCGCAGGATTCGAGCAGAGGCCGACGCGGCGGCCAGGCGTGGCATCCTCGTCCCCCTCTTTCTCGAGCACGTGGAGGCACCCGTGGCGTTTCGGGGCCTCCGCGCTGTCAACCTCGCTAGCTGGGACCGAACCCAGGCCGACTCCGAATTCCAGCAGCTGATCGCAGACGTCTCGTTCGTCCTGGCCGCCAAGGTCGAGAGGTCATCGGAGAAGGATCGAGATGCTCCTGATGGACCGCGTGTCCAGCCAGGTCAGTTCGTCTCCCATTTCGAAATACGTGACGTACTCGGAGAGGGAGGGATGGGACGAGTCTTCCTGGCCCGTGATACGCAGCTCGGCCGAGCGGTCGCCCTGAAGTTTCTGGCGCACCGGCTGACGCGAGAACCGGTGGCGCGAGCCCGTTTTCTTCGCGAGGCACGCTCTGCGAGCATCCTCGACCATCAGAACATCGGCACGATCTTCGAGGCCGGCGAGCACCAGGGCGAGCTCTTCATCGCCATGGCCTACTACGAAGGTCGAACACTGCGTGAGCGCTTGAAAGAGGGACCACTTCCCCTCGAAACCAGCCTCGACATCCTACGCAGCATCGCGGCGGGTCTCGCCGCCGCACATCGGAAAGGGATCGTGCATCGGGACATCAAGCCGAGCAACGTGATGATCACCACCTCGGGTGGGGTCAAGATCCTGGACTTCGGCCTTGCCAAACCGGAACCGGACGATCAGAACTCCGAAACCGAGCTGACCGCGAGCGGAGCGACGCTAGGAACGGTCGCCTACATGTCTCCGGAGCAGGCCCGGGGTGATCCCGTGGATCACCGCACCGACCTGTGGTCGCTCGGCGTGATCGCCTATGAAGCTCTCGGCGGTCGCTTGCCGTTCGACGGCCCCGACACGATAGCCACCCTGAGTCGCATTCTCACCAAAGCTCCGCCCCCACTGGACCACGAACGGATCCCGTCGGTTCTGGCAGAGCTCGTCGACGGACTGCTTCAGAAAGACCCGAGCGATCGGCCCGGCTCCGCCGGCGAGGTGGAGCAGA
>JAWVZD010000203.1:0-5076 GCA_033722395.1 Thermoanaerobaculia bacterium
CACCGACCGGGTGATCTCGCCCCAGGGTGAGGTAACGACCGAGTGGATCGACGTCACGCCGGCGGCCCTGGGGAGCGCTTCCTCGGCCGGCGCCACGGGCTACGGCATGGGCGTGGCGGTGGCCGACTACGACGGCGACGGCCGCCTCGATCTCTACGTCACCAACGCGGGACCGAACCAGCTGTGGAGGAACCGCGGCGACGGCACCTTCGAGGACGTCACCCGGCGTGCCGGCACCGGCGACGAGCGCTGGTCGACCTCGGCGACTTTCTTCGACTACGACGCCGACGGACGGCCGGACCTGTTCGTCGTGAACTACGTCGACTTCCGACTCGAGACGCATCGCGACTGCCGCGCCGCGAGCGGTGCGCTCGACTACTGCGGCCCGCTCTCCTACGAGCCGGAGTCGGATCGCCTGTACCGCAATCGCGGCGACGGCATCTTCGAGGACGTGACGGCGCGGGCCGGTCTCGGCGGCTCGCGTGGCAACGGGCTCGGCGCCGTCGCCGCCGACTTCGATCGGGACGGCTGGGCCGATCTCTTCGTCGCCAACGATCAGATGGAGAACTTCCTGTGGCGCAACGACGGTGACGGGACCTTCTCCGAGGAGGCGGCGCTCGCGGGGGTGGCCGTCAACCGGGAGGGCGACGAGGAGGCTTCGATGGGCGTCGTGGCCGCCGACCTCGACGAGGACGGCGCGCTCGACCTCTTCATGACCCACCTCGACGGAGAGACCCACACTCTCTATCGCGGCGACGGCGAGGGCCTGTTCCGCGATCGCACGGCGGCGCTCGGACTGGCCGCGCCGACCCTGCCGATGACCGGCTTCGGCGCCGCCGCGGTCGACGTCGATCTCGACGGCTGGCGCGACCTCTACGTCGCCGACGGAGCGGTCTACACCATCGAGGCCCTGCGCCTGGCTGGAGACCCGTTTCCGTTCCGCCAGCCGGACCAGCTATTTCTCAACCGGAGCGGCGAGCGCTTCGAGAGCCTCGAGCGGCCGGCCGGCGAAACCGCCGACGAGGTCGGCCGAGGCGTGGCGGCGGGCGACCCGGTGCGTCGGGGTCGGGTCGGCGTGGTGGTCTTCAACAGCGGCGCTTCGCCCTGGTGGCTCGAGCCCACCCGTGACGGCCGGTGGCTCGGGGTCCTGCCCTCGGCTCCGGGGCTCGCCGCGCTCGGACCGAGCTCGGTCGTCCTGCGGTTGGCGGACGGCTCCCGGCGGCACGCCCGCACAAATCGCGACGGCTCGTACGCTTCGTCGAGCGACGCGGCCGTCCTCTTCGGCCTGGGCGAAGGGACGCCGGAGCGGATCTCGATCGAGCGCACCGGCGCTCCACGGCTCGATCTCCTCGACCCGCCGGAGGGGCGTTACCTGGTGGTTCCGGTGCCATGACGGCGCGCCGCGAGTACGCCTTCCGGCCGTGGGTGCGGTCGACCTGCTACAAGGCGATGCTGTGGGGTCTCGGGGTGGTCGCCGTCTTCGGCGTCGTCGCCTGGTGGTTGCGCGAGCCGGGCTCGGCGCCGATGTCGCGCGCCTTCGGGGTGCTGGTCTTCTACGGTGCGCTGTTTCTCGCCTCCCTGCTCAAGATCTGGTGGACCGCCGGCCGGCCGGCGGTGGTGATCGACGACCGCGGCCTCGCCTACCAGCCGCTCCACCTCTTCCGGCCGAAGCGGATCGGCTGGGAGACGATCCTGGCGGCGGCGCCGAAGGAGGGCACGCGGTCGTATCGCCTCGCCTTCGAGGCGAGGCCGGGCCGGGCGCGCGAGTTCTTTCTGAACCTCGCGGTGGTGGCGGGATCGCACGCGCTCTTGGCCGAGATCGGTCGCCGCCTGATGGAGGAGGGGCTGGTGCCCGTCCCCGGCGAACCCCATGCCTACCGGCGCCCGGGCTGGGAGGAGTAGAGCCGCTAGAGGCGCATGGCGGCGCGTGCGAACTCGGACCAGCGGCGGCGCACGCGCCCGGCCTTCTGCGGGCTCCAGCGCGGCTCGTAGCGCTCCCTCGCTTCGGGCGGCTCGAGAAGAGGCGCTTCGTCGCCCTCGAGGTGCGCCGCCAGCAGGCGGACCATCCCGAGGCTGCCGGTCTCCTCCTCCGCCGCCACCTCGACCGGGATCTCCCCGGCGTCGGCGAGGAACTGGACCATGCCGGAGAGCCGGGTCAGCTTGCCGCTCACCCGTAGAACGGTGGTCTGGATGCCGGCCGCGTCGAGTGCCTCGACGTTGTCGAGGATGCGGTGCGCCACGCCCCGCAGCACGGCGGCGAAGAGCTCCTCAGCCGAGGTCGAGAGCTCGAGATCGGCTACCACCGCGCCGCCGCTCGACTCCCACCAGGGCGCGGCGGTGCCGGTGAACGACGGCAGCACCAGCGGACCCTTCGGCGCCAGCGTCCGGTCGGCCCAGGCGTCGAGGTTCTCGCCGGTGAGCTCGCGCGCCCAGTCGACCGCACTGCCGGCGCTGTTGACCGAGCCCTCGATCTGGAAGCGGCGTGCCGACGGGGTGGAGGCGAGCACCGCCGCCAGGAGCCCCTCGTGGCGCACCACCTCCTCGCCGGTCGAGGCCAGCACGAAGGCGCCGGTGCCGAAGTGGGCCGCCGTGACCCCGAGCTTCCAGCCGCCGTGACCGATGAGGGAGGCTTGTTGATCGCCGGCGACGCCGACCAGCGGCACTCCGGCCGCCTCACCCCACTCGCCGGCGCTGGTGCGCAGCTCCGGCAGCACCTCGATCGGTACGCGGAACAACTCGCACAGCTCCTCGTCCCAGGCGTCGGACTCGAGGCTGTAGAGCAGGGTGCGCCCGGCGATCCCGGCCTCGGTGGCGGGCGTTCCGGTCAGGCGATGGACCAGGAAGGCGTCGAGCGTGCCGGCTACGAGCTCCCCGGCGGCGGCGCGCCCGGCGCCGAGCGGCACCTGGTCGAGCAGGGCGGCGAGCTTCGGTGCGGCGTAGTACGGTGTCAGCCGGAGTCCGGTGCGACGGCGTATCAGATCGGCGTGCGGGTCGAGCGCCTCGACGCGGGCCGCCTGGCTGCGGTCCTGCCAGGAGAGGGCAGGTGTCAGGGGCCGGGCACCATCGCGCTCCCAGACCAGACAGGTCGAGCGCTGACAGGCGAGGCCGACGGCGGTCAGAGGGTACTCGTCGGCCAAGGTCTCGACGATCTCCACCACCCCCCGCGCCAGCGCTTCCGGATCGTGCTCGACGTGCGGCCCGTCGACCGAGCGCTCGACCGGAACGGTGGCGAGCTGGACGCGCTCGCCGTCCTGCCGGAAGACACCTCCCTTGGTCGAAGTCGAGCCCTGGTCGACGACCGCGAAGAGCCGCTCGCTCATGCCAGATCGAGCTCCTCGAGCAGGGCGCCCGGGAAGTCGGTGAAGACGCCGGCGGCGCCACGGGCGAACAGGTCGCGGGCGGTGCGGGCGTCGTTGACGGTGTAAACGATGACCGGCCAGCCGGAGGAGCCGGCGGCGGTGAAGAAGTCACCGAAGGCGAGCCGGCGATGACAGTGCACCGTGGCGGCGCCGAGTCGTTCGGCCGCCCGCAGCAGATCGTGCGGTTTGCGCGCTCCGATCGGCGCGAGGGGCATGTCGGGCGCATCGCGACGGATCGACGCCAAGAGCTCCCAGTCGAAGCTCGAAACCAGGACCCGCGGCCGCGCGCCGAGCTCCTCGAGCAGGCGGTCGGGCCACAGCGCCGCGTCGGCGCGTCGGCGCTTGAGCTCCAGGTTGAGCGGCATCTCCCCGGGAAGGGCGGTGAGGATTTCGGCCAGGGTCGGGTAGGGTGCGCCGATATCGTTCCGATCGCTGATCAGCGATCGCAATTCCTCAGCCGGAGTCTCCTCGACGATGCGAGGACCCCAGGCGGTCTCGACCTCGAAGTCGTGCACCGCGACGAGCTCGCCGTCGGCGGCGAGCTGCAGGTCGACCTCGAGCATGTGGGCGCCCTGCTCGCTCGCCGCGGTCAGGCTGGCGAGGGTGTTCTCGGGGTACTCCCCCGACGCGCCGCGGTGGGCGACGAGCCCGGGCGGGGGGGGCAGCCCGCAGGCGGCGGGGAGCATGGTGGCGCGTACATTGTAGCCAGCTGTCGGTCGCCAGCCCTCGCCTTCCGGCTTGGGGCTTCCAGCTTTCGGCTTCCGGCTAAAGGCTGGTAGCTGGTAGCTTCTTCTCATGAGCGACCTCCCGAGCCGTTACGACCTCTCCATACCGGGCTTCACCATCGGCCACGGCTCGGACCTCGACGGCAAAACCGGTGTCTCGGTGGTGCTCTGCCCCGACGGTGCGGTGGCGGCGGCGGAGGTGCGGGGCACGGCGACGGGGACGCGGCAGTTCGATTCACTCAGCCGGGCGCACCACGTGGCGACCAAGGCGCACGCCGTGGTCCTCGCCGGGGGTAGCGGCTACGGTCTCTCCGCCGCAGATGCGGTGGTGCGATGGCTCGAGGCGCACGGCTACGGGTTCGACACCGGCATCCGCAGAGTGCCCTTGGTACCGACGGCGATCCTCTTCGACCTCGCCTTCGGTTCGCCCGAAGCGGCGCCGACGGCCGAGCTGGTGGAGCGTGCGATCGCGTCGGCGGCGGACGGCGAGCAGCCGTCGGGCAGCGTCGGCGCCGGAACCGGAGCCACGGTCGGCAAGGCCCTCGGCCCGGCGCAGGGGATGAAGGGAGGGGTCGGTTTCGTCGCCGTGTCGGTGCCGGACGGACCGACGGTAGCGGCCCTGGTGGCGGTCAACGCCTTCGGGGACGTGCGCCATCCCGAGACCGGCCGGCGTCTGGCGGGCTGCCGGTCGGCGGCCGATTCCGTCGAGTTGGTCGGGTCGGAGAACGTCCTGGTCCGTCTGCCCCCCGATCAGGCGCATCCGTGGCAGGGCAACACGACTCTGGCCGTGGTGATGACCGACGCCGCCCTCGGCAAGCCCGAGGCGCGCAAGGTCTGCGAGATGGCGTTCGGTGCCTTCTACCGCTGCCTGGTGCCGGCCCTGGGGATGTTCGACGGCGATCTGGTCGTCACCCTGGCGGCCGGGCGGATTCCGGCACAGGTGCACCAGATCGGCGTGCTCGGCGAGCGGGTCGTGGCAGAGGCGATCGTGC